>JAUWJJ010000078.1 GCA_030607765.1 Candidatus Aerophobota bacterium | reverse complement strand
TGCAAAAACGCCTGATAAATCAGGCAGCTACAAAGTGCCCCATAAATGGGGCAACTGCATTGCCAGAGAAAACAAGAATTTTAGAAAAGCTAAACTATTACCTTTTATCTGCTTGGCTTTAAACTCTGGTAAGTTGTTAGATTCTACTTTTAAACTTTTTATTCCTGTCCTATATTTACTCTAAGGTAATTTAAAACTTTCGAATTTTGCTACCGTTATTGACGCTTTAATAATATTTCCTACAATACAAAAAGAATAAAAAATTTGTAAGAGGTAAATTTTCCTAAAAAAATGTGAGATTCTTCATTTGTCATTACTGTAGCTTGCCGATTTATCGGCGTATTAAATTCGTCCCATAAATGGGGCAGCTACAATTGCCAAAGAATAGAGTGGTAGTCGCGAGGCTCAGAGCCTGCGTTTATGCACACCCTAAAGGGTGCGGCTACCTTTAAGGAAAACTAAACTATTACAAAAATTTAAATACTGTTGATAAACTTTGTCAATTATTATTACAGCTAAGATAAGGAGGTATTCAAGAAATGGGGAAAAGGATGGTTTTAATAATAGCATTGGTAGCAGGAAGTTTGTTGTTTGTAACGGGGGTCATTTCCCAGGCAAAGATTACCTTGACCCTTTGGAGTGGGTTTTCAGAGTTAACACCTGTTTATGAGCTTGCCATAAAGGACTATGAGAGCCTTCACCCAAATGTAAGCATTAATCTGGCAACTTTTGCCTTGAGAGATCATGAACGAAAATTAACTATTGCCTTACCCAGTGGCACAGGACCAGATATAATTGAGACTTGTTTATTTACAAGCTACAAATATATGGAAGGTGGCTACCTCAGGAAACTCCCTGCTGAATTGCTCAAGTTCCGGAATGAGTCCTGTTTTTCCTATAATATAAGGAAAGTAGATATTTATGGCATGCCATGGTTCGGAAACGTTGATGGTCTATACTGGAACAGGACGATGTTTATGGAAGCAGGACTACCAGGCCCTCCAAAAACATACAGAGAGCAAACTGAATACGCTCAAAAATTAACCAAATATGGCACAAAAGGCGAGGTTATAGGCAGTGGATATAGCTTAAGGTTATCAGGAGGTGGTAGTGGAGTAGCAGAAAAGTTCTGGATTATCGGAGTAATGCCCTTCGGAGGAAGGGTTGTTGCTCAAGTTCCCAGTGGTAAATATCATAACGGATATAATAATGAAGCGGGGAAAAATGCCTTAAAGCTCTATATAGATTATTTATACAAACATAGGATTGACAGTTTTAAGGTAAAACACGATGCTGAGGCGTTTGCCCTGGAAAAAACAGCCATGCTAATGAGAGAAGCGTGGGTTGTAGGTCATATGAAGGAACATGCGCCTAAGGTAGACTATGACACTAACATATTACCCCTCGTTTCTAAGTATAACTTAAGATCAGGGTTAGGACAGAGTTATTGTCTGTATGTTACTAAGGCCTCAAAAAATTTAGACATAGCATGGGATTTTATTAAATTTATAGAAAACCCAAAATATCTAAAATATATGTATTTGAATGTTGGGTGGGTTCCCACCAGGAAAGATGTTAGTTATGAGTATGTATACAAACAAGTGCCGCAACTTCGAAATTTTACCTATAAAGACTACAATAATGTCCAGTTCTACGATCCGATGATATGTACTGATGAGATATATACCAAGCTTGCAGAAAGATTGATGGCTGCCTATAGGCGAAGTGACTTACTGGATAACCCCAGGGGAATAGCCAGGGTTATTGCTGATGCCGCTGAGGAGACGGATAACATACTAAAAGAGGCAGGATTATACGGGGAAAGATAATTTTAAAAATAAAGGTCAGGCCTATTCATAGCTTTAGACCAGGAGTTATATATGCTTGAAGAATTTCGCGGAAGCTTAAAGCTGAAAAGTCCTCAATACATTTTCGCCATCTGCGTATTGGTTCCAATTATAGCTATATATACAATTGTTCGATTTATCCCCATAGGAGGAACGATATTTTTAAGCTTTCATAAGTGGGATTTAATAAATCCAGCCAAGCCTTTTATTGGCTTGAGAAATTACATAAAGCTTGTTCACGATGAGCTATTTATCCTTGCCTTAAGAAATACGTTCGTCCTTGCCCTGCTTTCCATAGTAATTAGCCTGGTAATTGCACTTGGACTGGCCCTTATCCTCAACAGAAGAAAAATGCGCTTTGCTCCTGCATATGAACTCATATATTTTCTCCCCTTTATTATCTCCTGGGTCCCTCTGGCTGTTATCTGGAAATGGATGTATGATCCCACTTTTGGCGTATTTAATTACATAATAGGTCTGGTGGGTATAGAGCCCCAGGGCTGGTTGGTTAATCCCAAGCTATCCTTATACTCAATAATTATATTGATCGTATGGAGAAATTTAGGCCTTAATACGGTCTTATTTTCTGTAGGGTTGAAGAACATACCCGCAGAGTATTTTGATGCAGCTATAGTTGATGGGGCAAGTGGCTTTAAGCTTTTCAGAGGCATAATCTTTCCTCTCCTCAAACCCATTACTTTGTATCTTTTTATTATGTCTACAATCCTTAATTTTGCCATTTTTACTCCAGTATATGTTATGACTATAGGCTCTCAAGGGGCACCGGGGAATGCCGTAAGGGTGCTGGTCTACGATTTATATGAAAATGGGTTTAGGTACCTTCATATGGGTTATGCATCAGCTGAGGCAACTTTGCTGTTGTTGATAGTGCTCGTCCTGACCTTGGTGGAATTTAGATCAATGAAATACGAGGGATAAACCCATTTAATAAGAAGAGAAAAATGAGATCGGAAGCTAAAAAGATTTTTGGGATAACCAAGGAGCTTTCAATACACATTTTTTTAATTCTCATTGCTATAGCTATGATATTTCCCTTTTTCTGGGTGTTCTGCACAGCGCTAAAACCTTCCACAGAGGTACTTTCCTGGCCACCAGTAATTCTTCCCCAGCATCCCACCTTTGACAATTTTATAACTGTGTTTACAAAATGGCCCTTTGCTCGCTTCTTCTTTAACAGCATCCTCATAACCTCAGTAGCTACCTTTTGTATACTAATCACCTCCAGCGCAGCTGGCTATGTCTTTGCTAAAATTAAATTTTTTGGCCGGGACCTCATCTTTTATATTATTTTAGCTACGGCAATAATACCCATCCAAAGCTACCTCATTATGCTCTATTTGATAATAGTTAAGCTTCAATGGATTAACACCTATCAGGGCATCCTCGCTCCTTTAATAATAATGAGTTTTGGCATTTTCTTTTTAAGACAGAACATCTATGCTATACCGAATGAGTTGATAGATGCGGCAAGAATAGATGGGGCCTCTGAATTCTTTATATATTCCCGAGTTATTCTTCCTATGACCGGCTCTGCGTTAGCGGCTCTGGGCATATATGCCTTCTCGGTTACCTGGGCTCAGTTTATCTGGCCCCTGGTGGTGGTAAATACAAAGGAGATGTACACCACAGAGCTGGGCCTGGCTATGTTTCAAAAGAGGTTTACCGTAGAATATGGGGCAATCTCAGCTGCTACAGCGGTTTGCATGATTCCCGCTTTAATAATGTTTGTAGTTTTCCGAAGGGGAATTATAAGAGGGGTGACCTTGACTGGAATGAAGGGTTAAAAAATGGACAGATTTTTAAAGGGAAAAATTGAAGTGAGGAGGTGAGGTATAAATAACAAGTTCTCTTTTCGGAATAGGAAAACAGGAGGGTAATGGTTTAGCTTTTCTAAAACTTTTCCCTTTTGTGTCATTTATGGGGCGAATTTAATGTACGCCGATAAATCGAGAGCTACGGTAGTTGCCCAATTCATTGGGCGGTTTGTAGCATGCCCATTCATTGGGCGAGAATTGGTGCCGATAAATCGGCAAGCTACAGAATTCATGGGCCGGTTTGTAGTTGCCCAATTCATTGGGCGGTTTTAATGCGCCGATAAATCGGCAAGCTACAGCAATGACAAATGAACAATCTCTCCATTTTCTAGGAAAACTTACCTAATACACAGGAGGTTAGGATGAGTAAACACAAAAAACTGATAAGTTTGTTAGCAGGAGTCTCAATATTAAGTATGCTATTTATAGGGGTAGCTATTCCCCAAGCAGCAGAACAAGTTAGTCTCTCATTTTGGTCTGGGTATCCCGAAATGGAGCCTGTCTTCAACAAAGCAGTGAAGGATTACCAAAAACTTCATCCCAATGTAAATATCGACGTTTCCACTTATAAATTGAGGGAAGTTGAGCGAAAATTAGCCGTCTCCATACCTACCAGAACCGGACCGGATATATTTCAAAGAATGCCTTATATTGGCCACAGATTTGTTGAGGCTGGATATATCCAACCGCTCCCACCCGAGCTGGATGCTCTTTTGAGAAGCAAGGCATTCACTCCCTATCACGTAGATTTTGCCTCAGATAAGGGAAAGACTTATGCTTTACCTATGTTTCAAGGTGTAGAGGTAATGTTCTGGAACAGAGATATGTTTTATGATGCTGGGCTGACACATTCCCCTACAACCTGGGAAGAGTTGATAGATTACTCCAAAAAATTGGTCAAATTCGATGCTGCAGGCAACATGGTTCGTAGTGGAATCAGTTTAAGACTCTCAGGCTCAGGAAGTGGTGTAACTGAGAAATGGTGGTTCTGGTTGTGGCCAGCAGAAGGAACTATTGTTGAGAAAACTGGAACGGGTAAATATCACAGTGGGTACAATAACCAAGCTGGTAGAGAAGCTTTAAAACTGTATATAGATTTGTTGTACAAACACAATGTTGATAGTTATAAGGTAAAGCATGATGCTGAGGCTTTCGCGTTGGGAGCAACGGCTATGTTTACCAGAGAGTCATGGGTAGTGGGATATATAAGTGATCATGCCCCTAATTTAAACTATGATGCCGCGCTTATGCCAAAACATCGCCGCTGGGGAACCAACATAAATCCCGAAAATACCTATGTCACCAAAAAGTGTAAGAACCTTGATGTAGCCTTTGATTTTGTCAAATTCATGCTAAAGCCGGAATACGGAAAGCTCACGCTTGAAACATCGGGATGGTTTCCTGCAAGGCGAGATATTGACTACACATCGATATTTAAGGAAACACCGCAATTCAGGGCATTTGTAGAATTTCCAAAAGGATATGGAGCATACGGTTATCCCAAGATTGGGGCAATTGATGAAGTAATGACCAAGCTTGCAGAAAGGTTGGTAGCAGCTTATTTAAGAAAGGACTTACTGGATAATCCCAAAGGCATAGACGAGGTGATAGAGAAGGCTGCCAGGGAGACAGATAATATACTAAAAGAAGCGGGGCTGTACGG
Source organism: Candidatus Aerophobota bacterium (assembly GCA_030607765.1). Next base: position 724 of record JAUWJJ010000078.1, on the reverse strand, counting down.
AGAATGATTATAAAGGATATTAATAAAGGAAAGGATTATCGTTGGTCCACACATACCAATTCCTTGTTGATAGATCGTAAGGATACAGAGGGAAGTGAGGTATTTCTAACTACAATCGAGCCGAAAAAATTCGCTCCTCGCCACATTCACGATGATAATGAACAACTGTATTATGTAATGGAAGGCGAAGGCCTAATTACCTATCGGCTTTTGAATGAAACAACCGATAGACAGGTGAAAATCAAAGCCGGCCAGGTTGTCTTTATTCCGCTTCAAACCGAGCATCAAATTACATGTTTAGGGGAAAAATCGCTAATTTATTTGACCATTGATGTATTTCCAAAAGGCAAACCATCTGATGAACCAACCTGGGAAGCGCATGCAAAGAAGCTAGCTGCTAATGGCCATTAAGCTAAAGTGTTTTTCCGGAGATTTTCTTAAAATTCTCAGTGAATTTGGTATCTTCAGGGGTTAATTTTTCTTGCTTTAAGGATACTTATGGTTTTTCAGAAGAAAATTGTAAGTAAATGAACTTAACAGAAATGAAGAGTTAAGCTTAAATAACAATTTATTTTCAAGAGGAAAAAATGGAGGCAAGGAGGTGATGCTTGAATAACAAATTCCCTTCGAACTGGGATGTAAAGCTTTTTTGTCTGTGAAGGTACTGTCAAAAGTTTTATGAAGGAATTACAGGAGAACATTATAGATAAAGGAAAAGAGGATT
>JAUWJJ010000079.1 GCA_030607765.1 Candidatus Aerophobota bacterium | reverse complement strand
CCGCTACAATATTGGGGTTTTTCACCTCTCTCCTACATAGTAAACAAGGGGTCTACATCTACAACTATTTTAACTCCCCGAGAGTAAAAGCTCAGCAGAGAATTTAACTTATCAGGTATCTCCTTGGGAGATGTAAGCCCTATTAAGTGCTTTTTATTTGATGGGATGGAGGTAGTATTTTTTTTTATTATTAAATGATGCCTGTACTTTCCTTTTAACTTATGAAAAGGACAGGGAGATGGTCCCAAAAATTCTATTTTTTCCCTTTCCAATCTATCTTTAATTTCATCTCCCACTTTCCTCACTTTAAGCTCAGTTTTTCCCTCTAATAAAATTCTTATCCATCCTCGAAAAGGGGGATATCCCAGTTCTTCTCTTGTTTTTAGCTCCTGAAGATAAAAATCTTCTTTTTTTATTTGATTAAGAGCATAATGAGTGGGATTAAAAGTTTGTATAATTATTTTCCCTTCTCTATTTATGCTATTTTTAATTTTGGTAAGTAGTTGATAAATATATTCTCCTGCCCGAAAGTCAGGTAAATTTAGTAAACTATCAATTAAAACAACCCCAACCAGATTTACCCGGGATAAAATCTCTTCTTTAATAGCCAATTGAGTTCCTATTAAAATATCCGCTTTGCCAGTTTTAATTTCATTCATCAACTGATAATAAGTGGAAGAGGAATTAGCCACATCTGTATCAAATCTCTTAATTTTAGCCCGGGGGAAAAATTTTTTAGCCTCTGCTTCCACTCTTTGAGTTCCCTTTCCTATTTTTTGAAGCATCCTCCCCCCACAAACAGGACAAAGACGAGGTATCTTTTCTCGGTAGCTACAGTAATGACAGGTGAGCTCTTTCTTTAAATGAAAGGAAAGTCCTATGTTGCAGTTAGGACATCTAATTACCTTCCCACATTCCAAACAGAGTAAAAAGTTAGCGTAGCCTCTTCGATTTAAGAAAAGCAGCGTAGTTTCTCCTTTATTCAAAGCATTCTCAATTGAAGTTCTTAGAGATGAAGAGAAAATTTTATTTCTCTCCTCACACATATCTACAACTTCCCACTTGATATTCTTTTCAGCTTGAGGTAATTTAATTTCCTGGTAAAATCTCTTTTTCACATTGTACCAGGATTCCAGAGAGGGAGATTGAGAAATTAAAATTACAGGGAAATTTTCTATCTCTCCCCTCTTAACTGCTACCTCTCGGGTATGATAGCGAGGTATCACTTTTTGTTTATAAGAAGGATTTTCTTCCTCATCTATTATCACCAAACCTATTTTAGGAAAGGGAGCAAAAATTAACGAGCGTGTTCCTATAGCTAAACTAACTTGTCCCTCTCTCATTCTCAGCCATTTTTCATATCTTACTCTTTCAGGGAATTTGCTGTGAAAAACTACTATTTCCTCATCAAAGTATTTTTCCAAAGCTTTTTTTAGAGGAGGAATATGGTTTATTTCCGGAACAATTAAAATAACATCTTTATTTTTTTCTCTTACCTTCTGGATAATTTTCTTATAGAAGCTTATCTTTTCCTCTCCCGGGTAAACTAAGAATACTTCTTCCCTATCACTGGTAGAAATGGTCTTTGTTTGAGGAAAAAGGCTCTTTGAAACAGATTGATAATTTTTTGGGGAAGTTTCAACTTGGGGAAAAGATTTAGGGGAAACTGGACTAAAGGAGTATCTAAGAGGGAAAATGCAGTGAAAAGTCTGACCAAGAGAGCAAAAGTAATAATCGCTTATCCATCTGGCCAAGGGGAAAAAATTTTTCCCTAAAGGAGGAACCTCATCAATTAACTTAATTATTTCTTTTAATCTGTCCTTGGGTTTTTCTCCTTGTTTTCCTACAATAACACCAGTTAGCCTCTTTTTCCCAAAGGGAGCTAAAACCCTTTGACCAATTTTTAGTTGAGAGGTAAAGTTTTGAGGAACTTTATAAAAAAAAGACTTGTTTAAAGGTAAGTTAAAAACAACCTGAATATACTCTTTGCTTTTCACTTTTCACTCTTTAGTTGTAATAGTTTAGTTTTTCTAAAACTTTTTCTTTTTTTCTCTGTCAATTGTAGCTGCCTGATTTATCAGGCGGTTTGTAGTTTGTAGTTGCCCAATTTATTGGGCGGGTTTAATGCGCCGATAAATCGGCAAGCTACAAGGACATCAAAACAGCCGATAAATCGGCAAACTACAGTAATGACGAATGTGTAGTTCCACATTTTTTTAGAAAAGCTTACCTATTACCTTTAGTTCTTAAGTTGCTCTTGGCAGGTCTAAAGACCTGCCCTACTCTTCTTACGCAGGCTAAAGCCTGCGGCTACATTTTACTCTTCACCCTTCTTACTCTTCACTAATCTCAATGTGTAGCTCTTCAAGCTGCTCTTTTTCAGTCAAAGAAGGAGCCTGAGTTAGCAGGCATATTCCCTTTTGGGTTTTGGGAAAGGGGATTACTTCCCTTATAGATTTTTCTCCAGCTAAAATCATCAACAAACGATCCAGACCTAATGCTATTCCTCCATGGGGAGGAGCTCCCAAGGATAGTGCATCCAAGAGAAAACCAAATTTTTCTTTTTGTTGCAATTTAGAGATACCCAGCATTTCCAGTATTCTTTCCTGCAATTTCCTTTGATGGATTCTTATACTGCCTCCTCCAATTTCCTCTCCATTTAAAACAATATCATAAGCTCGAGATTTTACCTTTTCCGGAAAACTTTCCAAAAGGGGAAAATCATCCTGCCGGGGAGAGGTGAAGGGATGATGCAGGGGAGATAATTTATCCTGCTTATCTCTTTCAAATAAAGGAAAATCCACTACCCATAGTAGTTGATGGGTATTCTTGGGGATAAGATTAAACTTTTTAGCTAAGTAAAGACGGAGTTGACCTAAGGATTCATTCACTATTTCTTTTTTATCTGCTATTATAAAAATGGCATCTCCTTTTTTTGCTCCAGTCTTAGATATTACTTCTTCAATCTCTTGAGAGGAAAAGAACTTCAAAAGAGGAGACTTTACTCCCGCTTCAGCAAGGAGAATCCAGCTTATCCCTTTAGCCTGGTAAACAGAGACCCAGTTATTTAACTCGTCTAAATCTTTGCGGGAAAGACGAGCACCCCCCCGAAGAGCTATCCCTTTAATCTGCCCTTTTTCTTTCATTACTTGAGAAAAAATTTTAAATTTTCCTCCCTGGGCTAAAAAAGAGAGGTCCTTTAATTCCATTCCAAATCTTATATCTGGCTTATCGCTTCCATAGCGATTCATAGCTTCCCCATAGGTAAGACGAGGAAAATTAAATGGTAGGGTTACATTTAAAGCTTCCTTAAATACAGCTCTTAGCATTCCTTCAACTAATTCAAATATGTCCTCTTCTTCAATGAAAGAAAGTTCTATATCAATTTGAGTATGCTCTGGTTGTCTATCCCTTCTTAAGTCTTCATCCCGAAAACATCTAACTATTTGAAAATAACGGTCAAATCCGGCAACCATAATGAGCTGCTTAAAAAGCTGAGGAGATTGAGGTAAGGCATAAAATTCCCCGGGGTTTAAACGAGAGGGAACCAAGTAATCACGGGCTCCTTCTGGGGTACTCTTGGTAAGAAACGGTGTTTCCACTTCTATAAATCCTCTCTTGTCTAAAAAATCTCGAACGAGTTTAACTACCTTGTATCTTAATTCAAGATTCCTCTGCATAATCGGTCTTCGTAGATCCAGATATCTATACTTTAGCCTCACTTCCTCAGCTACATCAATGTTATCCTCAATGCTGAAGGGAAGAGGAGATGATACATTTAAAATTTCCAAATTCTCTACCACTATCTCAACCTCTCCGGTAGCTATCTTTGGATTTATTGAATCTTGAGGGCGAGAGCTCACCTTTCCTTTTATACTAATTACCCATCCTTCTCTTAAATCATGAGCCTTGTCATGAGCCTGTTTATTTAAATCTGGATTAAAAACCAGTTGTATTAGCCCGGATTTATCACCTAAATCAATAAAGATTAAACCTCCATGGTCTCTTCTTTTCTTTATCCATCCAGCTAAAGCTACCTGTTGATCAACTTGTTTTTTACTTAAATTTCCACAAAGATGAGTTCTCTTCATTATTACCCTTTTCCTAAAGTTTTGCTGAAACGTTTTAAATCATCCTGGCTCATCTGTTTTTGTTCACCAGTTTGCATATCTCTTAAAATATACTTCTCCTTTCTTATCTCCTCCTCACCTACTATTAAAACCCAGGGAGTATGCTCTTTATTAGCAAATCTTAGTTGAGATGAAAGACTCCTAAGATTAAAGTTTACAATAACCTTTATTCCTTGGGAGCGAAAAAGATCAGCTAAAAACAGGCCCTTCCCCTGGCTTTTTTCATTCAAAGTAGCTATAAAAACCTTGAGAGAAGTTGGGGAAGGAAGTTTTGCTTTAATTTCCTCCAAATTAGCTAAGAGGCGCTCTAATCCTATAGCAAAACCCATAGCTGGAGTGGGATGACCTCCCAAATCACCCACCAAATCGTCATATCTACCCCCCGCACAAACAGCATCCTGAGCACCCAGGTAAGGAGAGATAATTTCAAAGACAGTTTTTGTATAGTAGTCCAATCCTCTTACTAAATGAGGATTAATGACAAAACTAACATCGAGAGCATTTAATCCCTGCTTTACCTGTTCAAAATGGTTCTCGCACTCCGGGCAAAGATAGAGACTAATAGGGGGAACATCATTAATTACCTGTTGACAGGATGAATTCTTACAGTCCAGGACTCGAAGAATATTATGCTGATAACGTATCTGACAAGTTGAGCATAGAGAACTCAAATTTTTTCCTAAGTAATCTTTTAAAACTTGCTGGTAGTTAGGACGGCACTTTCTGCAACCAATACTGTTAAGTTGCATTTCAAAATCTATTAATCCCACTTTTTTAAGGAATCGGCGAGACATTTCAATAATCTCTACGTCTATCCAGGGGCTCTCTTGACCTATATTTTCCACTCCAATCTGATGAAATTCCCTTAGTCTTCCTGCCTGCGGTCTCTCATACCTGAACATAGACCCTGCATAGCAAACCCGCCATTCTTTAAATTTTCCGTATATCTTGTGTTGAAGGTAAGCTCTTACGATTCCTACAGTAGCTTCAGGGCGAAGAGAAAGCAACCTTCCCCCTTTATCTTTAAAGGTATACATCTGTTTACCCACATCTGTTTGTTCTCCTACACTACGCAAGAATAGTTCTGTCTTTTCAAAAGTGGGAATCCTTACCTCTCTATATCCGTAAAGAGAAAATAAACTGGTAGCTTTTCTTTCAATCCATTGCTGATAGATAGCTTGAGAGGGAAGAATATCTTCGCATCCCCTGGGGGAGTGAATCATTTCTATCCTCTTTGGTACTTATAAACGGCTTTTAAATGCTGCTTATAAGTATGGCTAAATTGGTGAGTTCCATCCCCTCTGGCTACAAAGTAAAGGTAATCTACTGAAGCAGGATGAATAGTAGCATAAATGCTTTGTTTGCCAGAATTGCAAATGGGGCTTGGAGGAAAACCATAGTGGAGATAAGTATTGTAAAGAGAGGGCATTTTTAAATCCTGCAGGCTCAATTTTTCACTGAAACTCCCCAGAGCATATTTTATAGTGGGGTCTGCTCTCAGTCTCATCCTTTTGTTTAATCGATTGTAAAAGACCCCAGCAATTACTGCTTTCTCTGAGGAAAGTAAAGCTTCTTTCTCCACTATAGAAGATAAAATTATTATCTGATGCAGAGAATAATTATTTTCTGATTTTCTCTCATTATAGAGGGGCAGAGCTACTTTCTCAAATTTAGAGAGAAATTTTCTAACTACCTTTACAGGATCCTCATCCCTGGCAAAATAGTAAGTATCGGGATAAAGATAACCTTCTAAGCTATCATTAGGCAAAGGAAAAGAAAAATCGTCTTTAAACATCCCTGGATTGTCCACTACATCTAAAAAATCTTTTTCCTTTACAACCCCTGCCTTACTTAAGATTTCAGCTACTTGCCATTTGGGAAATCCCTCGGGTATGGTAACTTTATACACCTTTATTTTTCCATTTTTTAGTTTGG
>JAUWJJ010000158.1 GCA_030607765.1 Candidatus Aerophobota bacterium | reverse complement strand
TTTTAGTTTTCAAGGAGGTTATACTAATGGGTAAATCGGTGAGTTTTCTTTACCAATTGGCAAGAGCGGCAAATGATATAGATAAACTTTCAAGTGGTGATCCTAAAAGAATAGCAAGAAGAATAAAGAACAAATACATTGGTAGAAAACTGGTAAGAAAGGTCTGGAAGTTCCCATTTTAAGGAGAAAAACCAATGAAAAAAGAGCTTTTGTCTCAGAGTAAAATAGGAGAATTTTTATCAATGGGAGTAGAGATAGAGGAAGATGAGATAGGTTTATACATTGCCTCCTCTGATGTCTCAGCAAGCTGTGCCTTCAAATTCGATGAATGGGAAAAGTTTGTTGAAGGGATAAACAAGGCTAATGAGGAGTTTAGGGAAATAAAGAGCGAATAGAAAAGTTGTAAAAAATTCATTTAAATTGCGTTACAATAACGAAATATGGGTAAAAAAGAATAAATTTCGTTATGATAGAGGAAAGCAAATGGGGGACTTTGAAAGGCATTTAAACTTAGCAAGAGAAAAACTCAAGGCTGTTTTACAGGTTTACAAGAATAAGCAATACACAGTAGTAGGCGATCTTGCCATCAAGGTAGTAGAGCAGTTACGTAGAAGCAGACGCTTCAAGGGAAGGAGAGCACTTTGGGAACTATTATACAAGACATAGATACTCAAATGATAATTTCCCAGTTGGTATAAATAAGGCTATGCGTAGGATATGGTTTGCCTATGGTGACCTTGGATATGATGGAGCCGATGGGAAAAGGGCAAGGGAAGTGATGAGCAATCTTAATCTCATAATAAAATTCTTTGAAGAAAGATTAGGTGAGAAAATTGCCTAACATAAGGATTTTTAAAAAGATAGTAAGGAAACTTTCAAGGGAAAACGAGGTAAAATCCATAATTGTCTATGGCTCTTTTGCCAGAGGTGACTATGGTCCAAAATCAGATATAGATCTTTTTATAATAATTGATAATGAGGAAAAGAAAAAAGAGTTACAAGACAGGATAATTGAATTGGAAACAGAGATAGGCAAAAGTATTCAACCTACTATTAGAACAAAGAAAGAAATGAGACAAACAGATTTTGGCCTGTTGCAAAATGTGTTTCGAGAGGGGAAAATCCTCTATCTTAAAGAGTCATTGGATATTTCTTCTTCTCTCCTGCTCAGGGAGAAACCTTATATTATCTATACCTTTAATTTGAGAGAACTTAAACAAAACGAGAAGGCAAGGTTTAACAGGGTACTTTATGCTCGCAAAAAAGGGAAGTATTCATATAAAGGTTTATTAGAGAAAATAGGTGGGAAAAAGCTAACCTCCGGATGTGTAATAATACCTTACACTAAAAAAGAAAATATGGAAAAACTCTTAAATAAGTTTAATATAAAATATGAAGCAATAAAAGTATGGAGATGAGATAGGTTTATACATTATCTTTGCTGATGTTTCAGCAAGCTGTGCCTTCAAGTTCGATGAATGGGAAAAGTTTGTTGAAGGAAGACAGGTATGCATTAGAAAATAGAAAAAGTATAAACGCTTTAGGAGAAATGATATGGAACCGAAGGTATTAATTATAATATCTAGTGCTGATAGAGAAAAGATATGGACTGGTTTATTATATGCACAGGCTGCTATTACCAGTGATTGGATGGGTTTTGTAAAAATTTTTCTCTGGGGTCCATCCGAGGAAGTGATAGCTAAGGATATAGAGCTTCAAGAGGATATAAAGAATATAATAGAATATGCAGCCATAACTCATGGACATCCTTCCGGATACTTACCAGCAGGATTCCTCTCTGAAATGATTTGCTACCTCGTTGAAGGCAAAACGCTGGCAGAAACAATAGATCTAAGCATTAAGCGACTTATTACGTATAACGGGTATAGTGAGACACTTAGCAAGATTGAGCTTGCCCGTGAGTTATCTGTTAATCGAAAGTCAGTTGAGGAATCCATTCAAACAATTGGAAGGGGATGGGTGGGAGAAGAAACGATAGCCATTTCCGTCTACTGTGCACTGAAGTTCTCTGATGACTGGAAAAGAGGAATACTGGCTGCTGTCAATCATTCAGGAGATAGCGACTCTACTGGGTCAATCACCGGGGCTATTTTGGGAATCTACTTGGTATTGAATCAATTCCAAGCCATTGGGTCCAAAATGTGGAGGAGTCAAATAGAATCCAGAAAATAGCCAATGATATGTTCAGGATATTCAAGAATAAAGAGGAACTATCCTTTGAGGAATATCCACCGATTTAGTCGTGCTGCGCCTAATAGTGTATTTACGATCCTCTCGGCTGGCTCAAATGTGGTTGGTTCCCAAAAAATATCTGTAGCAAATTGTATATAGGGATAAGCTAAGTCTATGAAAAAGGATGCCGTATGAACGAGTACGAAATTGCCATGACAAAAGTCCTACCATACATTCATAAGGACTTGGGTTGGCCAAAGCAACTTATTAGTGGATATGGGCGAGTTCCAGTTCAGATCGGTAGCTCCACGGTGTGGGCAGACTTTGTTTGCTATATCACTAAGGATCAAAAGCCAGTTCCATGGCTACTTATTGAGGTTAAACAACCAGGTGGCTTTCTACAAGAAGCACTTCCTCAAGCAGAATCCTACAGCCTTATCCTTGACTCACCATTTTTTTGTGTCACCGACGGCGATAAATTTCATTTTTATGTAACTGGAAATTCACAAGGGGAAAGTATCAATCTACAAAATCCTCCGCCAGTTCCCTCATCTGAGTATTTGAAACCGATGGAGATATCCTTTCCTCCCTTGATTGACAATCTTATTGAACTATTTTTGATTGGTCTTAAGGAAGAAGATAAATTTCTGGATGATACAAAATGGCATAACGAGGCCATTAAACAGCTACATGAGAAAGTGTTTCAGCGAATTAATTCCCTCACAATGGAAGAATTGAAAAATGCCCTCAATAAACATATGATGATAAAGCAACCTAATAAGAATACACTTTTTAAACAAATTGATGAGGATTTTGGTAAATTTAAAAGATTTCTCCAGTTTATTCGTGATTTTATCGGGGATCCTGTAGTCAGTATTAGTCAGTTGCTCGATAAAAAGGGAAGTTTGTACATCAAAGGTGGGGGAATCTTCTTTATAACCCAACTCTTGGCTGGGTCGCATCCCAGTGATTATGTTGTTCTTGAAGAAAATATTTCTAGAGCCCTCAGGCACTTGGGAATAACGGACATTTTGGTAAAAAGCGATACAGCAAATGGATATGTGTATATCAATGAAATCTGTAATAAATTATTCAAGGATAAATTAAAGGATCGGTTAAAGAAATATGGTTTTGGTCTAGCAGCTGTTCATAATTTTCTCTGGCACTACTACGTTTTTTATCGTACTAAGAATAAATGGTTTCCTTAATTGATTTGCATAACGGTGCAATACTGAATAACAAAATACAAAATGGAATCGGGTCTTGCAATATAACATTTATTTAAATTTGAAGCGAACAATGTGGAGCTTAAAAGTGTAAGTATATTTATAATCGGAAGGATGTAAAATGTTTAAAAAATATCCCTATTCAGATATTCTTGGCTGGTCAGCATCAAGATATAATCTTTTTTATCAATGCAAGAGACATTATTTTTATCAATATTACCCTAAATATGCTCAAACGTATCCTGTTGAAGAAGTAATTGCCTTAAAATCTCTTACGAGTGTTCCCTTAGAAATTGGACGGATTGTTCATGAGGGTATAGCACAGATTATCTCTGGACCCTTAAAACATGGTCATATTCAAGATATTGACCCAACCGCTGTAGCTGAAAGGAATGTTAATCTTATGAAAGAAGCCTTAAAAAATAAAAATTTTATGGAAGATTATTATCCTCAATACCCAAGGAACAAAAATACGGACATTAAGGATGGTTTAGAGAAAATAAAAAATTCAATATTGCAATTCTTTAATAGCAAATGGTATGACTGGCTAAGAAGTTGTCCTGATGAACTTAAGAAAAGGTGGATTATAGAACCAAAAGATTATGGAGAATGTATAATTGATGACCTT
>JAUWJJ010000155.1 GCA_030607765.1 Candidatus Aerophobota bacterium | reverse complement strand
TTTTATGCTCTTTGGGTAAGATAGTTTTTGGTACTTATAAAAGACAGTACACATAGCTCAATCCTCTCAGAGGTGATTTTTTATGAAAATGTCAGGAAAATATCTTTTAGGTATTGATGCGGGAACATCTGTAGTAAAAAGTGTAGTATTTGATCCTGAGGGAAAGAAAGTAACTCTTAGTCGACAAAGAATATTAATTGAAACTCCAAGGCCCGGCTGGGCTGAGCAGGATATGGAGAAAGTATGGGGGGCTGTTAAAAAAACAATTGTTGAATCCATAATTAGGGCAAATATTCCTTCCTCCTCAATTGCTGCCATAGGTGTAGCAGGACAAGGAGATGGTTGTCGCCTTCTGGATAAAAATTTTAAACCAGTAAGACCTTCTATTCTCTGGTTAGATGGAAGGGCTAATGAGATTGTAACTCGGTGGGAAAAAGAGGGGCTTAATGAAGAGAGTTTTAAAATAAGTGGTTCTGCTGTTTTCTCTGGAGCTGTAACCCCCATAATAAAATGGCTGGAATTAAATGAACCTCAAAGCTTAAAAAAAACCAGCTATTTTCTTTATGCTAAGGACTGGATAAAATTCAAGTTGACCGGGAAAATATGTACAGATCCTTCGGATGCCTCCCGTGCCCCAATTTACCTTAAAAAAGTAGCCTACTCAGAGAAACTCTTTGACCTTTTTAACATCTCTAAGTATCGCTCGCTTTTTCCCGAGATTATCTACTCTGGTGAAATTATTGGAGAAACTACCAGAAAAGCAGCAGAAGAATGTGGATTAAGAAAGGGTATACCTGTTATTTCAGGGATGATCGATGTAGTTGCAACCCCCTTAGGGCTTGGGATTCTTCAGGATGGACAGGGGTATAGTATTATTGGGACCACCTGTTTTAACGCTATTCTTTCCTCAGATATAATTTTTGAACCTCCGGGAGTAGGCATGAATCTTGCTTATGCTTTTCCCGGCAAATTTATTCGGGCTATGCCCAGTATGGCTGGCACTCCAAATCTTGACTGGTTTATAGATAATTTTTGCAGCGAAGGGAAAGGCGAGAGATATCTTTATAGAACTATGGAGGATAAAATAAAGAATATACCTGTAGGTTCAGAAGGTATTATTTATCATCCTTACATTAATCCAGGAGGAGAAAGAGCTCCTTTTGTGAAGCCTTCAGCTAAAGCTCAGTTTTTTGGGATAGGCCTTCGTCATACCCGCTGGCATCTTTTAAGAGCGGTTTATGAGGGAGTTGCTCTTTCTATGCTGGATTGCTTCAAGCATATACCTGTTGAAGTTTCTGAGTTAAGACTTTCTGGGGGGGGTGCAAAAAGTCCTCTCTGGTCACAGATTTTTTCTGATATGATAGGAAAAGTTATTAAAGTTCCTGCTACCTCTGAATTGGGAGCTTTTGGGTCTGCAATAGTAGCTGGCACTGCAATAGGTTTATACTCAGGGATAGAGGAAGCTACCAATAAATTGGTGAGATTTTCACATATCTATAAACCTGATATGAACAACCATAGAAAATACCTGGAGATTTATAAGCTGTATAAAAAAATCTATCAGAGTTTATGGAATAGTTGGGATGAGAGATATAAGTTGGTAAGAAGTTAAAAATGGGAAAGTCTTTCATCCAGGGGAGAAATTATCTTGCCAATAATCTTTCTTTATTAATGTAAAAAGATGGTAGGTGCAGCCTGCATAAAAAACGTAGGGTAAATCCAAAGTTGGTTGACAAAAACCTTTAAAAGATGTATTCTTTAAAAGATTCAAGTAGAGCGATCTTTGAAAATAAATAGGGGGTGATTTCAATTAGCACCATAAACTTATTATATGCTCTTGTAGGAATATTAGTAGGGGGAACAGTAGTTATCCTCTGGAGCAGATTTAAAGCTGATTCTCTGTTAAACAAGGCTCAGAGGAAACTCTCTCAAGTAGAGGAAGAAATCAGAGTTAAGCAAAGAGAAGCGGACCTGGAAAAAAAAGAAACAATCCATAAAATTAGAGATGAATTTGAAAAAGAAACCAAGGAAAAAAGAAATGAACTTCACAAACTCTCTAAGGCTAATTGAAAGAGAGGAGGGTTTAGATCAACGTATTCGAGAGCTGGAACAAAAAAGAAAGAAAGCCAAGGAGAAGGAAGAAAAGATAGAAGAGAAAGAAAAACAAATTGAAGAGCTGGAGACTCAATACCGAATAAAACTGGAAGAAGTAGCAGGTATATCTTCTGAGGAAGCAAAAAGAATTCTCCTGGAGACTATAAAAAAGGAGGCTAAAGAAGAAGCCATTCAAATAATTCAAGAAGTAGAAAGGAATGCCAAGGAAGTGGCAAATAGAAAAGCAAGAATGATTATAGCTACAGCTATTCAACGCTGTTCCGTTGATCAGGTAGCCGATGCAGCAATTTCCATTGTTCCTCTTCCCAATGAGGAAATGAAAGGAAGAGTGATAGGAAGAGAGGGAAGGAATATAAGAACTTTTGAGGCTTTAACAGGGGTAGATTTAATCGTTGATGACACACCAGAGGCTGTTGTTATTTCTTGTTTTGATCCTTTGAGAAGAAAAATAGCTGCGGTTAGTTTAGAAAGATTAATAGCTGATAGCAGAATTCATCCAGCAAGAATTGAAGAAATAGTAGAAAAAGCCAAAAAGGAGATAGAGGAATTAGTTAAAGAAGAAGGTCAACAAGTAACTTTTGACATGGGTATTTCCGATTTGTCCTTTGAACTTACCAATCTGCTGGGTAGATTAAAATTTCGTACCAGCTATGGACAAAATGTCCTGCAACATTCCAGAGAAGTTTCTTATATAGCCAGTATTATGGCAACAGAAATAGGAATAGATCAAAAATTAGCTAAAAGGGCAGGATTACTTCATGACATTGGCAAGGCTGTGGGTCAAGAAATAGAGGGTCCTCATGCTTTGATAGGAGCTCGTTTGGCTAAAAGATACGGAGAGAGTCCCGAAGTAATTCATGCGATTGCTGCCCACCATGAGGATGAGATAGCTGAAACAACCTTAGCTGTATTAATCCAAGCAGCAGATGCAATTTCTGCTTCTCGTCCAGGAGCTAGAAAGGAAGTTTTAGAAGCTTACCTTAAACGAATAGAAACCTTAGAAAAGATAGCTAACTCTTTTTCGGGAGTGGACAAGTCCTATGCTATTCAGGCAGGAAGGGAAATCCGTATCATAGTTCAACCAAACAGAATAAATGATGCAGAAACAACTGTACTTTCTCAAGAAATTGCTGCAAAAGTAGAAAAAGAACTAAGCTATCCAGGGCAAATCAAAGTAACAGTAATCAGAGAACTAAGAGCTGTAGAATATACCAAATGAAAGAAAAACTTTACAAATTGGGAATAATGGGAGGAACCTTTAACCCAATTCACCAAGGACATCTGGTAGGAGCTGAGATAATTAGAGATGAATTTGGACTGGATGAGGTGCTTTTTGTCCCCTCAGGTAAACCTCCCCATAAAGATAATGACGAAATTGCTTCCCCAAAACATCGCTGGATGATGACAGTTTTAGCTACAACAAGCAATGAGCATTTTTCAGTTTCAGCAATAGAAATAGAAAGGGAGGGGGAATCTTACACTCGGGATACTCTAATTGAATTGAAAAAAATTTATGGGGAGAAAACTCAATTTTACTTTATCACTGGAGCCGACGCTATAGCTGAGATATCTACCTGGCACAAGAGTGATAATCTACCCAGACTTGCCAAATTCATAGCTGCTTCCAGACCCGGATACAAACTGGCCTGGAAAAGGATAAACCCGCATTTTAGAAATTGTACCTATTTAATTGAAATTCCAGCTTTGGCTATCTCCTCATCTGAGATAAGAAAGAGGGTAAGAGAAGACAAAACTATTAAATATTTGCTTCCTCAGGCAGTGGAAAAATATATCTATAAGAATAAATTGTACCAAGGCAAGTGTGGCAAAACTTGACTATACGATAGAGTTTTGTATAATAAAATCTAAACTGTTACGGGGGGAGAGAGATTTGACCTCTCGAGGGTTAGCCCTACGGGCAATTAAAATTGCTGAAGATAAAAAGGCTGAAAATATAGTTTTTTTAAATTTAAAGAAAATTTCTACAATAAGTGATTATTTTCTTATCTGTAGTGGAGATTCCTCTGTTCATATAAAAACTATAGCCAAAGAGCTAAA
>JAUWJJ010000134.1 GCA_030607765.1 Candidatus Aerophobota bacterium | reverse complement strand
GTAGAGGAAATTCTGCACTGGTTAAATCCCAAAAAAAACGGAGTTTACGTTGATTGTACCTTAGGAGCGGGAGGACATAGCAAAGCTCTTTTAGAAAAGACTAAAGGGGGAATTAGATTAATAGGGATAGATCGGGATGAGCAAGCTTTAAGAGTAGCTAAGGAGAATCTTGGTACTTACAGAGAAGGGATTGGTTTTGTTAAGGGGAATTTTAAAGATATTTTTCTGATATTAAAGAGGTATAAAATAAGCAGTGTAGATGGTATACTATATGATTTAGGTATCTCTTCCCTGCAGTTAAATAACCCGGAAAGAGGATTTAGCTTTCGATACAACTCCCTTTTAGATATGCGGGTTGATCAATCTCAAGAGCTAACGGCAACTAAGTTGATAAATGAGCTTCCTTGCAGAGAATTAGAAGATATATTTTTTAAATTTGGTGAGGAAAGATGGGCAAGAAGAATAGCTGAGTTTATAGTTAGGCAAAGACAAGCTCATCCCTTGATAACTACTGAGGAGTTGGTGGATGTTATGAGAAAAGCTATTCCAGGTGAGGTTAGAAGAAAAAAGAAGTTCCATTTTGCCACTAAGGTTTTTCAAGCTCTTCGCATTGCAGTTAACCAGGAACTGGATAATTTAACAGTTAGTTTAAACGGAGCAATTGGAGCTCTTGGAAAAAAGGGAAGGATTTGCGTAATTAGCTATCACTCATTAGAAGATAGAATAGTTAAGAGGGAGTTTAAGCAGGGGGAAGGGGAAAAACTTACTATTCTAACTAAAAAAGTAGTTAGACATTCTAATGATGAAATAAAGGCTAATTCCAGAGCTCGATCGGCTAAATTAAGAGTAGCGGAAAAACTCTAATGAAGTGGTTAATTTTAGGATTAGTTTTCATATTTGGTCTGGTGGGAATACAAACCTATCGGAATGTTGAACTTACCCGTTATGGTTATCAAGAAAAGAAATTAGAGAAAGATAAAGAAGAGCTAAAAAAGAGCAATGAAGATTTAAGAAGAAAGATATCTACCT
This sequence comes from Candidatus Aerophobota bacterium, assembly GCA_030607765.1. The sequence goes on along the minus strand of JAUWJJ010000134.1, from coordinate 3,605 downwards.
CCTATAGTCTTGGTAGACTTGAGGGTTATGCTCGAGAGCAGTTGAGTTTAACAGATCCAAAAAAGGTGAGATTCTTAAAGAAAAAGTCTTTCCCCGAGGGGGAAGTTTCTTCTAAAATGCAAAGATTTTCTTTTGTTTCGACAATTTTCAGAAAGATGTTCAAGGGGTTAAAGAAACTCTGTTTTTCCAATAAATTTTTGAGGGTTAAAGGTGAATAAAAGAAAAATCCACATTGTTCTACCTTTTCTCTTTATTTTTCTTGCCTTTGGATTAATTGAATTTCGTCTCTACCAACTCCAAATTGTTCAACATCACCAGTTCAGCGAAAAAGCTAAAAAGGGACAGGAAAAAGTTATTGATATTTTTCCGGAAAGGGGGATAATTTACGATAGAAACATGGAACCCCTGGCTATGAATATTTCTTCTTATTCTCTTTACGCCCGTCCAGGTAAAATTTCTCAGCCTCAAATCTTAGCTGAGAAACTCTTTCCTATTTTAAAAACTGATAAATCTTTCATCCTAAAAAAATTAAAAAATGATAGAGTATTTGTATGGCTTGCTCGAAAACTCTCCTTAGAGGAAAAGAGAAAAATTGAAGAGCTCAAAATTTCAGGAATAGGTCTTATGGAGGAAAAGAAGAGATTTTATCCTCAAAGAGAACTGGCCAGTCATATCCTGGGTTTTGTAGGAGTTGATAATCAAGGCTTATCCGGGATAGAGTACTATTATGAGGATAAACTGAAGGGTGAAAAAGGTCGCCTTTTATTAAAAGAAGATGCCCTTGGATATAAGATTCCCTTTACTGAAGTGGTTTTAAAGGAAATGATACCCGGAAAAAGCATTGTCCTAACCATAAATTCAACTGTTCAATCTATAGTGGAACAGGAACTTTCCCTTGCCTTAGAGCAAACAAGCGCTGTTTCTGTAGAGGCTCTTTTTATGAATCCCCAAACCGGAGAAATTATTGCTTTGGCTAACAAACCCGATTACGATCCCAATAACTATTCCCAGTGTTCTCCTTATGATGTTCGAAATCGGATAGTTCAGTCTCTATACGAGCCCGGTTCTACCTTTAAAGTAATTACTGCCAGTGCTATTTTAGATGAAGGAGTGATGGATATGGAAAGCAAAATTTACTGCAGTGAATTCCTCCGCATCGCCGACCATACTTTTAGCGATTGGAAAAGATTCGAAAAGGAAATGAGTTTTGCTCAGGTGATTCATAACTCCTCAGATACAGGAACAATTAAGGCTGCTTTGAAAATGGGAAAAAAGACATTGTATCATTATATTACTCTTTTCGGGCTTACAAGGCAAACTGGTATAGATTTGCCTGGAGAGGCAAGGGGTATATTGAGGCCTGTCTCTAAATGGTCAGCTACTGACCTACCCTGCATTTCAATAGGACAGGGAATAGCAATTACTCCCCTTCAGATAGTAGTTGCTCTTTGTAGTGTGGTTAATGAAGGTAAACTTTTAAAACCTTATATAGTAAAATCTATCTTAGATTTGGAGGGAAAAAGCATCTGGCAAAGTCATCCCGTAGTGGTAAGGAAAGTGATAGCCCCCTCTATTTCTGAAAAAATGCGGAAAATTTTAGGAGGAGTAGTAAGCGAGGGAACAGGTAAAAAATCTCAAATTGAAGGATATTCTATCGGAGGTAAGACAGGAACTGCCCAAATTCCCCTCCTAAAAGAAAGAGGATATTCTCCTGATAGATACATCGCCTCCTTTATGGGTTTTGCCCCCGTAGGTAATCCCAAAATTGTAGGAATTGTCTTAATCAAAGAGCCTACGGGGGTATACTGGGGAGGAGAGATAGCGGCACCTATCTTTGGAAAGATACTGCAAAGAATTCTGCCTTACCTCAATATTTTACCCGAGGAAGAAAAGTGGGTGCAGATGATAGAAAGACAATGAAGCTTAGAGAACTTATCCAGAAAATTCATTTCGAAAAAATAACCGGCACCCCTGATGTAGATATAGAAGGGTTGACCTATGATTCTCGAAAGGCAGGGAAAAACTTTCTTTTTGTAGCTATTTCTGGATTCAAAATGGACGGCCATAAGTTTATCAGGCAAGCCTGGGAAAGAGGAGCTCGAGCCTTTGTAATTGAAAAAGATGTAAGTTTTTCCCTGCCCGGCGCAGTTTTAATTAAGGTTTCTTCCTCTCGATTAGCTTTAGCTCAGATAAGTAATGTATTTTATAGATTTCCCTCCCGAAAAATAAAAGTTGTAGGAATAACAGGAACCAATGGGAAAACCACTACTACTTATCTTATTCAATCTATCTTAAAGAAAGCAGGACTGAAGGTGAGTAGAATATCAACCATTGATTATAATGTAGGAGAAATTTCTTATCTGGCTACAGTTACTACTCCCGAATCTAAAGATCTTCAGGAGCTTTTTAAGAGAATGGTAGAAAAAGGTATGGATTGGGTAGTAATGGAAGTTTCCTCTCATTCCTTAGTTCTTCATCGGGTGGAAGGAATTAACTTTGACTGGGCAGTCTTTACCAATCTTTCTCCAGAACATTTAGATTTTCATCACAGTATGGATAAATACTTAGAAGCTAAACTTTCCTTTTTTAAAAAAATGGATCAGGGAAAAGCTGTCATTAATGTTGATGACCCAGTATCTGAGAAAATCCTGAGAAATACATCTTGCCCGGTAGTTACTTATGGGATAGTGAAAAGAGCTGATTTTGTAGCTGAACCGCTAAAAAACTCCTCTTTTTTGCTGAAGACTAAAGGGGAAAAAACAAAGATAAACTTTTCTTTATTAGGGATACACAATATTTACAATGCCTTAGCTGCAACAGCGGTTGCTGTAGAGGAGGGAGTTTCCCTTGATCTGGTAAAGAAAGGTCTGGAAAATGTAAAGAGAATTCCTGGGAGACTTGAGTTAATCCCTAATAGGGCATCTCTTAAGATTTATGTAGATTATGCTCACACTGAAGATGGTCTGGGAAAAGTTCTAAAAACTCTTAGTCAAATAGATAAGGGAAGGTTAATTGTAGTTTTTGGTTGTGGGGGTGATAGAGACCATTATAAGCGTCCTTTGATGGGAAAAGTAGCTTTTCAAAACGCTGATCTTTCTATAATTACCTCTGATAATCCCAGGAGTGAGGATCCTCAGGGTATCATTTCTCAGATTGAGGAAGGATTGAAAACATCAGGAGCAAAGCTGGCTAAAGATTATTTTCCCATTCCCGATCGCAGAAAAGCCATTGCTTTTGCTTTAAACAACCTGAGTAAAAATGATACTCTTTTAGTAGCCGGTAAAGGGCATGAAGGAGTGCAGATATTTAAAGATAAAATAATAAAATTTAATGATAAAGAGGTAATTCAGGATTTGTTAAGTAAAAAATGTATGCTATGATTATATCAATACTTTAGCCACTAAGTCACCAAGACACAAAGAAGTGATATAAAACTTTAAACTCCTAATAATATGCAACAGGTAAGTTTCTCTAAGAAATGCGAGTTCCTTATTTGTTATTCCTCGCTTAGCGATATTCTTCCTCCTTTTTAAGGGGGGAAGAATGTATTCCTTTTTTCCTCCCCCTTGAGGGGGGAGGCATATATCATTTTCCTTTCCTCCCCT
>JAUWJJ010000227.1 GCA_030607765.1 Candidatus Aerophobota bacterium | reverse complement strand
GGCTGAGTGAGCCAGTTTTTCCTCCCCTTTTTCTAAGGCTCCTTCCTCCTGTCCAATATCAATTAAAGTATGAATTTCCTTTTCTGTTATTAAATGTTTTACCGGTTCTTCTCCCGATTTGGATATTTTTAATAACCCCCCACTTAAAAAAGTGAGGAAGTTAACCACAGGAGCAAAAACTTTAGAAAGAAAGAGAATCAGACCAGCAGATTTTAAAGCTACTCTCTCAGCATGCTGGCGACAGTACCTCTTGGGGGTTATCTCTCCAAATACTAAGATAACAAAGGTCATACCCCCAGTTGCTACTCCCACTACCAGTCCAGGTGTTCCCTCTATCAGTTGTTGCACTAAAATAGTGGCCAGGCTAGCGGCAGCTATATTTACCAGATTATTTCCTATCAGAATTGTAATTAGCCACCGGGAAGGTTTGGATAGTAGAAGATTTACCTGCTCCCCCTTCTTAGGATTTTCCTTCTTCATTTTCTTCAAGGCAATTTTAGAAAGAGAAGAAAGAGCAATTTCCGAACCCGAGAAAAACCCCGATAGGAAAATGCAACAAATTAGCAAGGCTAATATAATCCATGGATTAGTCAAACTTAAATTAATCCCTCCTTAAAGTATTTTTTCTCTATCTGTCTTATTTCATTGATACGTCTTAGATGTCTTTCTCCATCAAAATCTGTAGTTAGCCATTCTCTCGTTATCTCTTTAGCTAAGTCAATTCCAGTTACTCTTCCCCCCAGAACAAGAATATTAGAGTTGTTGTGTCTTCTGGAAAGACGCGCAGCGAATATATCGTAGCAGGGAGTTGCCCGTATTCCGGGGAACTTATTAGCTAAGATAGTCATTCCCAGACCTGTTCCACAGATAAGTATTCCTCTATCAAATTTCTGCTCTGCTACAGCTTGAGCTACTTTCCCTCCCCAGTCTGGATAATCAGTGGGCTTATCATTGTAAGTTCCAAAGTCCTCATAGTTTATCTTTTCCTCTTTTAGAAAATTTTTTATCTCTTCTTTTAATTTGTATCCACCATGATCTGCAGCTAAGGCAATTTTCATTTCTCTCAACTTTTACCCCGTTAGATACCTGCTGTCTAACGGGGTTTACTACCTCCATTTGTATAACTTGTTAGTTTTTTACTTAGTATTGGATTTACCCTTGCCTTTACCACAACCTTATCTTTTAAGTATTCCTTATTCAGCACTTCTCCCTGCTCGTAAACTAAGGAAATTAAATCACTTTTCTGGTAAGGGAAGGCAAACTCACGAGTAATTCTTTTTTTCTCCATAATTTGAGTTATGCGATCAAGTAATTTCTCCGTCCCTTTTTTAGTGAGAGCTGAGATAGCTATGCTGGAATCAATAGCTCTTTGAACCCGGGGGAGGTGATAATCATTAGAAATTAAATCAATTTTGTTTAAAACATTAATTACTGGCTTGTCTTCCACGTCCAGCTCTTTCAGTACCGAATAAGTAGCTCGATTTTGTTCCTTAAATTTAGGGTGAGAGGCATCCAGGATATTTATCAACAAATCTGCATCTTCTACTTCCTTTAAAGTGGCGTGAAAGGCAGCGATAAGCTGATGGGGCAATTTGTTAATAAAACCGACCGTGTCGGTAAGAAGAAGAATCTGATGATTGGGAAGAATTATTTTCCTGGTAGTAGGGTCCAGAGTGGCGAATAGTTTATCGTCCACTTTTACTCGAGCATTAGTCAAGCTGTTAAGTAAGGTAGATTTTCCTACATTGGTATAACCTATTAAAGCCGCAAGAAAGTAAAACCTTCTCTTTTTCTTTAAAACTTCCCTTTGTTTTTCTAATTCTCTTAGCCTGACTTTAAGGGTGACAATTCGGGAACTTATCCTTCTTCTATCAACCTCAAGTTTAGTTTCTCCTGGTCCACGGGTGCCGATCCCTCCTCCTACACGAGAAAGGAGAATCCCCTTACCTTTTAGACGAGGAAGAAGGTAGGTAAGTTGGGCTAATTCTACTTGAATTTTCCCCATCCCGGAATGAGCTCTCTGAGCAAAAATATCCAGAATTAATTGAGTTCTATCAATAACCTTGGTTCCTATTCCCTCTTCTAAGTTTCCCTGCTGGGAAGAGGTAAGCTCATCATCGAAAATCACTACCTTAGCTTCTAATTCCCGGGATAAGTTAGCTATTTCCTGGACTTTTCCTTTCCCAATGTAAAAGGCGCTATCCTCTGTTTTGCGATTTTGAATAACTCTACCAATTACTTTCCCTCCAGCAGTTTCTACCAGAGAAAATAGTTCATTTAAAGAATCTTTCAAGGACCACTCATCAGTTCCCCTTTTTTCCCCACGATTTAAAGCAACTAAGATAGCCCTTTCTTTTTTTATCTCTTTCGTTTTATCTTTCCTTGTTAAAATTTCAGATTTTTTCCTTCTCCTTGTCTGTATTTAATTATAATTTTACTCCTAAACCAACAAATGTCCAGATGTTTCTCCAGTTTCGGGGAAAATAAGGATGTTAACACTGTAGTGCAGACCTTTTGGTCTGCCTATACATAAGGTATAAAGAACGTAACGAAATGATACTGATAAAAAATGATTTACACTATAGTGCAGACCTTTATTT
>JAUWJJ010000074.1 GCA_030607765.1 Candidatus Aerophobota bacterium | reverse complement strand
TTTCCTTCCCTCTCTTCGCACCAAGTTTATATTTTTCTCAATATCTGCGATGAATTTACATATTGGCATAGATTTTACCTCCGAATTACTTTTTTATTTTCTCTGTATCTAACTTTACCATCTCTTTTACGCTTTTATAGACAAAATCAGGTTTTATACCCAATTCCTCAAGTTCTTTTCTTGTCATAACACCACTTAAGACAAAGACTGTTACCATCCCCATTTTCTCTCCGGCTAATATATCTGTGTCTAAATCCCCAACAATTGCGCATTCATCGCTGTTCAAATCCATCTTTTCTAAAGCTGCTTGAACTATCATGGGTGAGGGCTTCCCAATTATAGCATCGGGCTCTCGCTGCATCATATAATTAAGAGAACCTATTATAGCGCCGGTCCCCGGGACAATTCCCTCTTCTGCTGGGAATATCCTATCGGGATTTGTTGCGATATACTTTGCTCCTGAATAATATATTGCTCTAAGGGCACCTGTAAGTTTCCATCTATTCTTCTCTGTTATCCTTCCGCTTGCATCGAAGGGTGATCCCACGACCACATATTCTACTCTTTTGGGCTCATCAACAACTTCCAGGCCTGCTTCTTCTAACTCTCTTCTCAATCCCTCTGCTCCAATCATATAGACTCTGGCGCCAGGTTTCTCCTTTGCAATGTATTTAGCTGTAGCATAGGTTGAGAGAACGAGATCTTTAAACTCAACCGGAATCCCCAGGTTAGAAAATTTCTTTAAATACTCTCTTGTAGATTTAGTGGAATTATTGGAGATGAATTTTACTTTCTTCCCTCCTTTCCTGAGATGCTCAATTGTACTGTCTGCTCCTGGGATGAGCTTATTTCCTTTGCAGATTACCCCATCAACATCAAAGATAAAACCTTTGCACAAAAGTGGATGCTTGATTTCTTTCCTCTCCATTTCCTTAAGGATTCTTAAAGAATCATCGCTTGGATATAGAACTTTCATGTGATTACCTCGCCTTTATATTTGACATTTAATTTCACGAAGAACATGAACTAATCTGTCAGGATAATCAGTTATAATCCCGTCCACTTCCCAACTTATCAACTTCCGCATCCAATTCTCTTCATTTACAACCCAGACATTAACCTTTAATCCTCTACTATGTGCCTCCTCTACCATTTTTCTCGTAGTAAATACCCAGTGAGGATGGATGGCCTCTGGCTTTAATAATTCTACCTCCTTCCATAGAGTAACCCAGTTCGCACCAAATAAAAGACCAATTCTTATAGAAGGATCGAGTTTCTTCAATCTCTTTAGTGAATAATGATCAAAAGAAGTGATAAGCACCCTCTTTTTTGCATTCTTTCGATTTAATATCTTTAAAACTCTCTCCTCAAACCCTTCGTACCTTCTATCATTACCACTAACCTGCTTAAGTTCAATAATAAGGTCTATCTTATCCAACATCAACTCTAATCCCTCCTCAAAGGTTAATATTCTTTCATCCTTAAATTTAGGATTAAACCAACTCCCTACGTCGATGTTCTGCAATTCCTTTATCCATTTTTCCCCTATTAGTCCATGAACATTGGTTGTTCTATCTAAGTATGGATCATGATAGATCACTATGATACCATCTTTGGTTTGATGGAGGTCAAATTCGACCATATCAACGCCTAACTCAAGAGCTTTTTCAAAAGATGCTTTCGTATTCTTGGGAGCGTAACCCTTAGCTCCTCCATGCCCTATTATCCTGGGAACTCTCTGAACCATCTTTATCCTATCCCTTGCCCATTGTTTCTATAGTTATATATTTATCTGCTATATATAGCAGAATTGCGGTAGGTATCAGGAGGAAGAGACCGATTACTGCAGCTCTCTGAGGAGACAAGAAATACTCCCCTATATATTGGCTAACTTCAACTGGCAGAGTAAGAATAGTGGGGAAGCCAACCAGAAGTGTCAGAACGAACTCATTGAGAGACCAGGTGAAAGCGAATATACCTCCCGCAATCACACCCTGCCATGTCAAAGGTAGATAAATTCTTCGCAGTACAGTTAATTTATTTGCTCCAAGGTTTCTGGCAGCTTCTTCAATATCAGGAGATATAGCCCGAAAGGTTCCAATTATGACACGCAGCGCAAAAGGTATTGCTCCAACCATATGCACAAGCACTACTCCCCAATAAGTTCTAAGCATACCTAACCTTGCATATACTGGCAGGAGGGCTATACCTAAGGTTACCGCTGGGAAAGCAAAAGGTATATTGGAAATTTGCTCCATCATATTCCTACTCTTAAACTTTTTAGTGCCTAAGACGTATCCTGCACAAAAAGCAATCAGTAAGGTAAGTCCTGTTACAATGAAAGCAATAGTATAACTGTAAAAGAAAGCTCTTGGAATTTCCTCGCCTAACATAAGAATGTCGCGAAACCATTTAAATCCCACCTTTTGTGGTGCCCACCAGTGCTGAGCGTACCACTTTTCAGCAAAAGCATACATAATTAGGACTACCATTGGGAACAAAATATAGATAAAAATGAATGCTATTATAATAGTATTAAAGATTTTCCCTCTGAGTGTTTTCATTTTGATTGCCTTTTTTTTTCTTGCAGATTAATAATTTGGAGGTATATATAACTTATAATGAGGGAGATGGTAATATAGACGATGCTTGCTGTATACCCCATAAGCCATTCCCCTCTCTCCATGGTATCACGATATATAAGGATAGATAAAAATCGTGGCCAAGACCCTCCATGTACAAAGGCTATTGAGAAAGCTATAAAGACGGATAGAAAAATAGCTACGGCTGAAGATAAAACTCCATAAATAGTAAGTGGAAAATAAATGTATCTGATCACTTGCCAGGTTCTTGCTCCAAGGTTTCGGGCAGCTGCCTCTAACTCTGGATCTACCATATGAAATAGACCGTACATGATGCTAAATGCGATGGGAAACTTCATCCAAGATGCACACATAATTATACCTATTCCATAGGGCCCGTTAGTTAGCGGGATACCTGTTTGTATTATGTGCAAGAAATCTATGAAAATTTTCTCAAATATTATACTAATATAGCCCTTTGGATATAACAGAGTCCACCACATGAAAGACGAAATGAGAAAAGGACAGAATAGAGGTATTCTAATCAAACTAATACACAATTTCGATAATGAGGGCTTTCTCAGCTTCAAAAATAGAGCAAGCAAATAACCCAGAGCTGTAGCTATAATTGTGGAAATCAAAGTGACCCTAAAAGTAAATAGCAAACTTACTAAATAAGGAGATCCAGAACTAAGAAAAAATTTACGATAGCCTTCAAGAGTAAAGCCTTTTGGTATCTTTGCAGTAAGGGAAATCAGTCCAAGCGAACTCAGGAAAATCAACATGATTGGGACACCTATCATAGCTGCATAAAAAAAGAATAACGGTGATAAAAGAAAGCAATCGGATAATTTCTCTTTACTTATTTTCATTATTCTAATTCCCATTAGATATTCAAGGGGATGAAAGATATAAATATCCCTCATCCCCTATTGATAGTTCTTCAGCTACTTTCTAGCAACGTTTTCTTCCCATTCTTCCATCATCTTGTTCATAACTGCTGCACCACGTGTCCAGAAGGGTCCCTTTTCTATCCATGTACGATAGTCCCACTCCTTCTTTGAGGGCCACCAGGGTGCATCTATAGTGAGTTCAGGATTTACCTCTGCTTCTTTGTACCAGGCATTCATATCAGTTGGAAGAGCGCCTATTGCACCTGAAACCTTTCTTTGAATTTCCTCTGAGAGAGCATAATTTATGAAAAGTAGCGCTGCTGCCTTATGAGTAGAGTTAAAAGTTATGGCATACCCATCGAATGGTTGAGCTATTGTTGGTTTCGGTATGTAAAATCCAACCATTTCAGGATCTAACTCACCAGATGTTATATGCTGTCTAATATATGTGGCCCACATCGGAATGAGGGATATTTCTCCTGCCTCAAACAATTTTATCGTCTGCGCATTACCTGCTGGATATGGTGTCTTCTTGTATAGATATTTCTCTAATTCGTTGAGCCAGACCCATAGGGTATCCCAATTTGCCATTAGTTCCTCTTCGTATTTTTCGAAGTCCTTGAACGCGTATTTGTCGTAGCCTCCTGTTAGAGCATAAATCAACGATAGTATGTATGTATGTCCACTTCCTCCCTTCATTGGGTCACAGTATGCAACTTCCCCAGGATGCTTCTTGGCCCAATCGAGCAAACCCTCTAAAGTATCAGGTAACTCTGCACGTGTCCATTTTTTCTTATTATATAGGAATCCATCGATCCACACCCAGGGTGTAACATATGTTCCCCCCGTGGGATACATATCATGGTAATACTTTATACCAGGTGGATAATTGGGTATCTTTTTAGCATTTGGTATCATCTCTACAATAGGAGCATTCCATATGCCTCCATACTCATAGAGGTCATGGAATGGCTGACCCCAAAGAAAAACTATATCTATTTCTCCTTCAGTTCGGCCAAGATCTTTCTCCGTTTTTACCGTCTGTACCGCAGTGAACCATCCACCATGATTATAACGAGCCTTTATACAGTACTTTTTAGTAAATTTTCGAGCCAACTCCAGATAAAAGGCTTTTTCATCTGGACTCCCAAATCCCATGATCTTTACTTCGCCTTCTCTTTTAGCTTGCTCTATGATCTTATCCCAGTTATAAGGATACATCCACTCCGGCCATGTCTTCTCCGGCATAAATTGTGTTGTAGTTCTCTCTTCCAAAGCAAATCCAACTATTCCGGATCCCATAAGCACTATCACTAACAAAAAACTTAACACCGCAAACTTGCTTAATTTCCACATTATTTTGCTCCCTGTGTTAAAATTTGATATAGCTCGTCTTTCCCTGAAAGCTCCAAAAGAAAAAAATAATTTTTTCCACTTTTCTTCTCAAGTTAGACCCGGCCTATTTACTTTCTCACCCCCTTTGGCCTTATTTTCTAACTTTTCTTTCCTCAAGGATTCATTGCATCTCTGAAGAAAATCGAACATTAATTATGAAAGGCAGACCTTACTACTTTCGCTCCCCTTCCTTGAAAGTTTTCTTTTGAGGCAAAAAGAACGACTTTTACTAAATTATTAAGCCCAATAACCCAAATTTGCTAATTTTTACCTTCTTTTCCAAGGTATTCTTCTTTACTTTGGAATTGCTATACAACCATCAGGTTCGAGCTGTATCTTTACCTCCTCCCCAAGATTGAACATTTCTCTGGGATTTGTGATTACTCTTAGTATCCAGTTCCCAACCTCAATCTGGTAATCCATACTAGCACCTAAATAAGCTCTGTGTTTTATCCTTCCCTTGAATATATTAATTCCTTCCCTTTTCTCTGACTTGAAGGTTTTGATACTTTCAGGCCTTATCCCAATAGATACACAATCACCTTTTTTTGCTTTTCCCCGGCAGTGTATCTGGAGATTGTCGTCTGTGATAGCTATTATGTTATCTTTGTTGATTTGTGCTACTTTACCTTCAATGAAGCTGGCTAAACCTATAAAGTCAGCTACAAATCTTGCCTGCGGACTGTTATAAATTTCAAAAGGAGTGCCAATTTGGACAATGGATCCTTTGTGCATCACGGCAATTCTATCTGAAAGTACAAGAGCTTCAGCTTGATCATGCGTTACATATATAGAAGTTATTTCTACTCTCTTCTGAAGCTCTTTTAATTCGAATCTCATTTGTTCCCTTAGTTTTGCATCTAAGTTACTTAAGGGTTCATCAAGCAATAAAACATCCGGATTGCATACGAGCGCTCGAGCAAAAGCAACTCTTTGTTGCTGACCACCACTCAGTTGTTTAGGATAACGTTTTTCAAAGCCCTGAAGCATGACTACCTTTAAACCGGACTTAACTTTTATAGCAATCTCCTTTTCTGAGATTTTCCTCATCTTCAATCCAAAGGCAATATTCTCATAAATATTCATATGCGGAAATAGAGCGTAACTCTGAAAGACCATGGCGGCATTTCTACGTTCTGGCGGGACATCGTTTACCATTCTATCACCAAAATATATTTCACCTTTATCTTCCCTCGTTAGGCCTGCTATAATTCTCAAAATAGTTGTTTTCCCACAACCACTAGGACCAAGCAGGGTTAGAAACTCCCCATCCTTAACCTTGAGATAATCAATATTACTTACCACT
>JAUWJJ010000145.1 GCA_030607765.1 Candidatus Aerophobota bacterium | reverse complement strand
CCTCTGATGAGAATCTTCCCCGTGGAGCAAGGGTGTGGGTGGGGACTACTGGAACCTTGAAAGTGATTCTTCAGGGCCCAGCTCGATTAGATGATGGGTCTCAAAATCTTGTTTGGGCAATAAAAACAAGTATGGGCTATTGTGGAGTAACCAAAATAAAACAAATGCACGATGTGGAAATGGTAATTGCTCCAGCTATTAAGAGTGAGGGAAAGTTCTTCCAGAAAGCTCAACGTCTGGCAAAAAGGAGATAACTTGCCTTTAATTTCGCAAATGTAGCTCAGGTCTTTAGGCCTGATGATAGGCAGATCTAAAGATCTGCCTACATTTTCTTTATTAAGCAGGGGAGTCTCTCGTTTTCTATTTTTTAATTTTTTCTAACTGATTTGAGTGAAGACAAGAGGTGCAGATATAAATTTTTTGAGTGCAACCACTAATTTGAACGGTTTTACGTTGGAGATTTGGAAGCCACCTTCTTCTTGTTCGATGTTTAGATTTACTTACCCGATTACCTACGCTTGGTCCTTTTCCACATATCTGACATCTTTTAGACATAGAAAAACTCCTATTTTCTTAAAATATAACTATAGCACAAATTTTAAAAATGACAAGTTTAAAATCTTTTACTACTCCCATCAGGTATGTTAAGGGAGTGGGAGAGAAAAAATCTAAACTTTTTAGCAAAGTAGGTATTAACACCTTATACGATCTTTTTTGGCATTTTCCTTCTTATTATGAAGATAGGACTCATATTGTTCCCATAGCTCGAACCTCCCCCGGGAAAAGACAGGTAATTCAGGGAAAAGTCTTGCTGATAGATAAGGTGAAATCTGGTAAAAATTTAAGTATTTTTAAGGCGCCTGTAAGGGATAAATCAGGGCTTATCTGTGCTATCTGGTATAATCAGGATTACATAATCAAAATTTTAAAAAAAGATCAGGAAGTAGTAATTAGTGGAAAAATAGAGAAAAGATTTAGAGAAAAGCAGATACTGGTAGATGATTTTGAGATTTTAAATGGAGTAGAGGATAGTTTAAATCTTAAACTTATAGTTCCTTTTTATCCTTTAACTGAGGGAATTTCTCAAAGGGTGATAAGGAAAATTATGAAGATAAACCTGGAGGAAAACTATCCTTATCTTGCCGAACATCTTCCTCTTTCCTTAAAAAAAAAGTATTTCCTTATCCCTTTCAGAGAAGCTTTAATTAATATTCATTTCCCTAATGATTTTTTCTGGCAACGCAGTGCTTACCGTAGATTAGTTTTTGATGAACTTTTTCTTCTTCAAGCTGCCCTTGCTTTAAAAAAAAGGGATTACAAGAAAGAAGAGGGAATAAAATTTAAAGTGGAAAATGATTTAGTTAAGAATTTCTTGAACTCCCTTCCCTTTTCTCTTACTCCTTCTCAGAGAATGGTAATAAATGAGATTTTAGAAGATATGGCATCTCCTCAACCTATGAACAGGTTACTTCAGGGGGATGTGGGCTCAGGGAAAACTGTGGTAGCTATAACCTCTCTTTTAGCAGCCATAGGCAGTGGGTATCAAGCAGCATTGATGGCTCCTACAGAGATTTTGGCTCAACAGCACTATTTAAGAGCAAAAGAGTTTTTATCTTCCTTAAATATTCAGCCTTTCCTTCTGATAAGTGAGCTTAAGCAAAAAGAGAAAGAAAAGATAAAAAATGAGATAAGAGCTGGAACGGTAAAGTTAATTATTGGGACCCATGCATTGATTCAAAAAGAAGTGCAATTTCGCGAGTTAGGAATGGTAGTGATTGATGAACAGCATAGATTTGGAGTTATGCAAAGAGCTACTTTAAGAGGTAAGGGCAGATGCCCCGATGTTCTGGTAATGACAGCTACTCCTATTCCCCGAACCCTTGCTCTTGCCTGCTATGGAGATTTAGATGTATCAGTTATTGATGAGCTTCCACCAGGGAGAAAGTCAGTTATTACGCGATGGACAAGTGAGGATAAACGAAGGTGGGTATATCAATTTGTAAGTTCGAGGATAAGGGAGGGAAGACAGGTCTATTTTGTTTATCCCTTAATTGAGGAATCTGAAGAGATTGACTTGAAAGCAGCTCAGGACATGGCTGAAAGATTAAAGAACATTTTTTCCCAATTTGAAGTTGAGCTTCTTCACGGTAAGATGAAAAGGGAGGAAAAGGAGCTTATAATGAGGCGATTTTATCAGGGCAGGATCAATATAATGGTCTGTACTACCGTAATAGAAGTGGGAATAGATGTGCCCAATGCTACCGTAATGGTAATAGAAAATGCAGAGAGGTTTGGGATAGCTCAGCTTCATCAACTTCGAGGTAGAGTGGGCAGGGCAGGGGTGCAATCCTACTGTTTTCTTTTAACAGGGAAGAGGATATCTGAGGAAGCAGTTAAGAGAATGAAGGTGATGTGCAGGACCAACGATGGCTTTCGAATAGCTGAGGAAGATTTAAAGCTAAGAGGACCGGGAGAGTTTTTTGGCACCCGGCAGTGGGGAATGCTTGATTTGAAAATTGCCAACCTCCTGCGAGATCAAAAAATACTAAATTTAGCTCGTAGAGAAGCTTTTAACTTGGTAAGAGAAAGCCCTCTTTTAAATAATTACCCTTTGTTAATAAAAGCTATAAAAAGGAGATTTCCCTATCAATGGGAGTTATCTAAAGTAGGATAAATAAAAATGAGATACGCTAAAGTTACTCCAGAGATTCTCGGTAAGTTAAAAAAAATTGTGGGTGAGGACTCTGTTATAACTGATCCTTTTGATGTGGAGCCTTATTCTCATGATGAGACTACAGGATTAAAGTCTTTTCCTGAGGTAGTGGTAAAGACTAAAGAAAAAGAGGAGGTAGCAAAGCTACTTTCTTTGTCTAATCAGGAGGGAGTACCTTTAACTCCCCGAGGAGGAGGAACAGGGGTAGTCGGGGGAGCAATACCCATTTTTGGAGGAATCCTGCTTAGCCTGGAAAGGATGAACAAGATTTTGGAAATAGATTCAGCGAACTCTATGACTGTGGTGCAGCCAGGAGTTATCAATGGAAACTTGCAAAGAGAGTTAAAAAATTATGAGTTGTTTTACCCGGTTAATCCAGCCAGTTTAGATAGCTGCACTATTGGAGGTAATGTAGCTAACTCCTCCAGTGGGGCTAATGCTGTTAAATACGGAGGAACTAAAAACTATGTTTGCGGATTAGAAGCTGTTCTTCCCAGTGGTGAGGTTATTAGAGCAGGAGGTAAATTGGTAAAAAATGTAACTGATTACAGAACTATTCAATTTCTTCTTGGTTCAGAAGGAACCTTAGCAGTAATTACAGAAATAACTTTGCGGGTTGTACCTTCTCCCTCGGTAAAAGTTGATCTCATTGTTCCTTTATCTGAAATCACCTCTATTACAGAAATTGTTAAGAGGATAATGGCTAAAAAAATTATTCCTACCAGCATTGAATATCTGAATAGTGAAACAGTCAGGATAACTAAGAATTATCTTAAGGATTCTCCTTCTCTTCCTGAGGCTCCCCATTATCTTTTAATAGAGGTAGATGGGGATAAAAAAGAAGAAGTGGATAAAGATTATCAAATTATAGGCGAGATCTGTTTAGATCGGGGAGCAGATGATGTACTTGTAGTTGAGGATTCAGGACCTCAAGAAAAAATATGGAAATTTAGACAATCTGTTAGAGATGCCCTGGTTTCCTTCAGCCCAATAATGGTAGAGGAAGATATAGTTGTTCCCCGCAGCAGGATCGCATCTTTTTTGCAAGAAGTAAGAGGTGTGCTTAAAAAATGGTCTTTATCAGCAGGAATCTTTGGGCATTTAGGCGATGGCAATGTTCATATAAACATTCTTAAGGGAGAAATGGAAGATGAGAAATGGAAGATGAGCACCTCCAGAGCTGTTGAGGGCCTTTTTAACATAGCTATTTCTCTCGGAGGGAAAATTTCTGGAGAGCATGGGATTGGGCTAATTAAAAAATCTTATCTTCCCTTAGTGATGGGTGAGGCTCAACTTAATTTAATGAGAAAGATAAAAAGAGTTTTTGATCCCAAAAATGTACTTAATCCGGGTAAAATATTTGATATGTAAATCCCGTTAGATGCTTACTATCCAAGGTTGGATGATTTAATTTTTTTCTTTTAAGCCAGTAAAAACTGGAAATAAAAAACCTGAGGGGAAGTGATGAAATCAAATGGGCCGACTTATCTTGGATAAAGGAAAGTTTTTCCTAAAAAATGGAGGGATTGCTCATTTGTCATTGCGAGCTGTAGCTTGCCGATTTATCGGCGCATTAAATTCACCCAATGAATTGGGCAGCTACAATTGCCAGAGAAAAGAGAAAAGTAGTCGCGAGGTTCAGAGCCTGCGTTTAT
>JAUWJJ010000119.1 GCA_030607765.1 Candidatus Aerophobota bacterium | reverse complement strand
GTACTTAGGTTAACTTAAAGAACGTGTGTTCCATTATAGCATACTTTTAATAAATAAGTCTAATGGAGCTGTAGCTTGCCGATTTATCGGCGCATTAAATTCGCCCCATAAATGGGGTAACTGTAATCTTTTGAGATTGCCACGCCTGTCTTCGGCAGGCTCGCAATGGCATAAAAGGAAAAAGTTTTAGTGGTAGTCGCGAGGCTTGAGAGCCTGCATTTATACGCACCCTAAAGAGTACGGCTACCTTTAAGGAAAACTATTACCTTATTTTCTTGGATTCATTGTCAGTAAAGGGGAAAAATTCTTCTTGAAAAGCTATGAGCGAATCTTCCTTGTTGGTAGCTAAGGATAGAAAAATGGGAAGTGGCTCAATATGATGTAAAAAAGTAGTTTAGAATATGCTCATTGTCACCTGGTGGTTTTTTACCTCAAAAGCTTTCCCACCCCCAAAAGTTATCTTTCTCACGATAACCGAAGCTCTTAGAAGCTCTTAGCTCTCTCTGCCCTATTATTGATAGGCTCAATTCTGAATAATCAAGAAAGGTGAGAATTCATTTTTGTGTTTGATGATTCTCTTTTTGAGTCTTTGAATATCTCTATTTTCTGATGGAGATGGGATAACTTCTATAAGCTTTTGAGCGGTAATTGACAAAGTTTCTAAAGTGTAGTAAATTGCACTTGGTCTTTTAGGAAAACTAAACTATTACAAATCAGGTGATTAATATATCCTCATGTTACTATAAAAAAGTAGCTAAGGAAGTTAATGTTTCCTTCAGCACTGTCTCCAGGGTAATTCTAAATGCCGATAATGTCCATCCCGAAACAAAAAAGTCTTAGGGGCTATTGAAAAGCTAAATTACTATGTAGATGCCGGGGTAAGAGGAATAGTGAAAAGGGAAAACTAAAACTATAGGTGTGTGTCTCCGATATCTCTAATCCTTTCTACCCTCCTTTAGTATAGGGGCTACGGCAGCTCAGCTTTTAACACAGAGATTGCTGAGAGAGGTCCCATAAAAAATATAGTCCTGAAACCGTAACTAATAATTCACCGCTTTTGTGGATTTTCTTACAAAAAACTCAAAATAAACTTGCTTAAGGCATCATCTCCATAGTAATTTTTGTTAAGGCTTTGAAGTTCCTTTAGCTAAAAGCAAAACTAAAAAAGGTCTAAGAGGAGGTGAGAGTGTAGATGGGCCTGTTAGCTCAGGAAAAAGGGAAACTTCTAAAGAGCGTTGAAAGGTTGGCCCTTTTTGGGGAGTTTTCAGGAAAAATAATCATATCAGGAGGAAATAAAAATGAGAAAAATCATAACTGGTCTGAGTATACTTTGCATAATAGGATTGGTGGCAACTATTGCCTGGGGATATACATTTACTCCCGAGCAAAAAGAGCTTTTTCTTAAATCTGGAATGACTCCGGAGAGGGAAGCTTACTTAAAAACGAAACCCTACAAGGGAATTACTGTAACGATAGCCGTTAACACAGCCGGTCGAGAAGGACCAATATCTGGACCTTTGTATATGTTTGGTGAGCTCTGGGGGGAACAAACAGGAGGAAGGGTAAAAGTTATTGAAATCCCCTATGCCGAATGCTTTGAGAAATTCTGGATAGATTGCCTTACAGGAACCGGCAAATACGATAGTGTTATGGCTGGAGCATTCTGGATAGGACAATTAGCTGAGGACAAATATATCATCCCTACAGATGATTTTATGAAAGATCCACGTTTCCCTCAATGGGATCCGGCAACCTGCTCCCCAGCTATAAAAACCCTGCGCACCTGGGCAGGAAAATGGTATACTATCCCTAATGATTGCGATGGCCAAATTCTCTACTATCGTAAGGATATTTTAACCAATCCTGACTATAAAAAAAGATTCTGGGAAAAGTATGGATACGAAATGGTTGTGCCTCCCTCTACCTGGAATGAATTACGAGATATAGCTGAATTTTTCAACGGTTGGGATTGGGACAATGACAAAAAAGTAGATTACGGTATCGCCATGCATTTAAAAGTTGGTGGACAGGGAATGTTCCATTTTGAGTCGATGTCAGCTCCCTACTTGATAAACCCAGTAAATCCTAATTTGTGGTGGTTTGATCCGGAAACAATGAAACCCTTAATTGCCTCTCCCGGTCACCTGGAAGCCCTGAAAATGCTTATAGATTTAAAAAACTGTGGACCTCGAGCAGCTTTAAGCTGGAGTCTGGGCGAAGCCTGGGATTGTTTCTTAAGAGGAGATGCGATTTTCTCTTTTACCTGGGGTGATCTGGGATCTTTGGCTCAAGATGAGACAAGGTCAGTGGTCAGAGGAAAGTTAGGATGTTCTCCTCTCCCCGGGACTCTCAAATCATATGATCCAGTTAGTGATAAATGGATGACTTTCAAAAGACCTAATATTGTAGGTAATACCACTGGTGGAAGTTGGGCTGGCGTAGTCTCTGCTTTTTCCAAACATCCACAAGCAACTTACGATTTGTTATCCTTTATGGCTACAAAGGAAGCTAACTTCTGGAATGCCTGCACGGGTTGGACAGGGGTAGATCCGGGAAGAACCTTTGTATTTATTGAGCCCTACGGACCGGCTAAAGTTGAGGATTATGTAGCTACAGGCTATGATGCTTCAGATGCTAAAGAGTATACCGCTGGATTTTACAAAAATTTCTACAATCCCCTAATGTATCCTTATCTGCGAATTCCTGGAGTTGTTGAGTATGACACTGCCTTAGATGTTTACCTTTCCGAGGCAGCAACGGGAACCTGCTCTCCAGAAGAGGCCCTTAAAAGAGTATATGATGAATGGGAACGAATTACTGATAGATTGGGCAGGGATGAACAGACCAAATTGTATCAGAAAGCTATAGGTTATACAAAGTAATATAACTTTTAGCTGGAAAGTTAACTAAACTCTTAACGGAGAAGGTTCAACGCCTTCTCCGTTAAGGACAAAAGGAAAGAGAGTAAAGATGAAGAAAAATCAAATTAAATTTGTTTTTTTACTTCCCGCAGTAATATGGGTTCTTGCTTTCACTATCTTCCCTCTTATCTATGGTATCAGATTAAGTTTTTTCTCTTATCGACTGGGAAGAGGAGAAACCTTTGTGGGAATAAAAAATTTTATTCAGGCTTTTACCTATCCACGATTTTGGGGATCAATAAAGACAACTTTCTCCATTGTCCTTATTGCTGTAGCTATGGAGATACTCTTAGGATTGCTATTTGCCTGGCACTTTAATAGAAAAATGCATGGAGATAACGTATTCAGATCTTTATTAACTTTACCTTTGTTCGCTACACCAATAGCCGTTGGATATTTAGGTATTACTCTTTTTTATGAAACCAGTGGTCCTATCAATATGTTCCTCTCTCTTTTTCATACCAATATACCCTGGTTATCCAGTCCTTTCTGGGCTAAGATATCGGTTATTTTACTGGATGTCTGGATATGGACACCATTTTGCTTTTTAGTTTTTTTGGCTGGATTCCACTCTATCCCCGAGCAGATCTATGAAGCCGCTTATATGGATACAAACTCTGACTTACAAATTTCCAGATATATTACCCTGCCTCTTCTACTTCCCATAATGGGAATTGTAGTCGCTTTAAGATTGGTAGAGAGTTTTAAGGTATTTGATATTCCCTATAGTCTACTTTTAGGAGGACCTGGAACATCTACAGAGGTTTACTCTCTGTTGGTCTATCGAACAGCTTTAAAGAACTTTGACTTTGGGTCCGCCTCTGCCTTATCCTTAATTTTGTTAGCTATAGTAATGTGTATAGTAACTATATTCTTTAAACAGCTTCGTAAGGCTTATGAATAAATAATGATAGAAAGAGAAAATTATGAGAAAACTAACATCTCTGCAACAGGTTAGACGTCACATAATAACTGTTATAATATTAGTTATATTTTGTTTTCCCCTGTATTGGGCTATAATTAATTCTATTAAAACCCCAATAGAAACTTTTGCTGGATCCTGGGTACCCTTCTTTCAATTTAAACCGACCCTGGCAAACTGGATGAAAGAATTGGGTAACTGGGAAACAAGAAGAGCTCTAACAAATAGCACTATTGTTTCTCTGTGTAGCACAGGTATTGTTCTCTTTGTTGGAACATTGGCAGCCTTTTCTCTGGCTATTTTTAAATTTGAGAAGATGAAAAATCAGGATATTACAATATGGTTTCTCTCTCAAAGAGTAATGCCTCCCGTGATTTTTATTGTTCCCTTCTTTCTAATAATGAAATCGCTTAAGCTCATAGATACTCTCTATGCTTTGATTCTGGTAAATGTTACCTTTACTTTACCCTTTGCTATTATTATAATGCGGGAGATTTTTCGTGGAATTCCTGGGGAGTTAACCGAGGCCGCCTTGGTTGACGGTGCTTCTTACTGGCAAATATTTTACAAAATAGCCCTGCCTCTTGCCAGTGGAGGTTTAGTAGCTACAGGAATAATCTGTCTTGCTATGGTGTGGAATGAGTTCATATTTGCTTTAAGTTTGTCCTATGATGAAGCCATACTTATGCCGGTTTTGATTGCCGGAGGTGAACATACAAGAGGTGTGCAATTTTGGTTTGTAGCTGTGCGGGTATTACTTACTATGGGTTTACCTATGGCTATAGCTTTATTCGTTCAACGGTATCTGGTAAAGGGGCTAACCTTAGGAGCTGTTAAAGGATAGCGAATAAGAGAAATCAACAATACCTATCGATGTTCCTTCAGCTATGCATGAAGATACAGGTATTCCCACAAAAAGGTAACAGGTAAGTTTTCCTAAAAAATGGAGGGATTGCTCATTTGTCATTGCGAACACTATGACTTTGTCAAATTTTTAGATACATAGGATGTATTGATTTATGTTTTTTGATATAACAGGTATCATCACGTATAGTAGCACAGATAACTTTAAG
>JAUWJJ010000025.1 GCA_030607765.1 Candidatus Aerophobota bacterium | reverse complement strand
TTCTCTTTCTGCAAAATTTTCCCCTTGAGAAAAAATAACCACTGAAGATACTGAATTCACTGAAAATTTTTATAGTGCAGACCTTCAGGTCTGCTTATCTTGGCAGGTCTAAAAGACCTGCCCTACATAAACTTAAATATTAACAAGAAATAGTCTTTTGGTGCCCAGTGCTGGGTTTGAACCAGCGACCTCTTGCATGTCAAGCAAGTACTCTAACCGCTGAGCTAACTGGGCATAGATGAGTTAACTAAATAAACGAGGTAACCAATTTACCAACAATTTATTCCACAAATCATTGGAGGCGGCACCCGGATTCGAACCGGGGAATCGAGGATTTGCAGTCCCCTGCCTTTCCACTTGGCTATGCCGCCCAAAAAGCAACTAATCCTCTTTTTTTTCTTTCGAGAAAAAATCTTTCTCTAAGTTAACCCTCTGGGCAGCAGGAGTCATTTTACACTCACCGTTGAAAAAACCACCTTCGGCAATGGTTAAATCAGAAGCTTTTACTTTTCCTTCCAAACTTCCGGTGGAAGATAGTTCTATTCTTTCTTCACAGTCAATATCACCTATAACTTTTCCTCCAATAGAAACAGACTTAGCCTTAATATTTGCCTGCACCACAGCATCTTTCCCTATAATTATACTTCCCTCAGTTTGGATTTCCCCTTCAAACTTACCATCGATTCTAAGGCTTTCTTTATCTATCAGGGCTCCCTTAAACTCTGCCTCTCTCCCAATTATACTGCTGGGTTTTCTCTCGTTTTTTTTTCCTTTAAACATTTTTCCTCTCTTTAAAATTTATCCTAAAGGCTCTACCATTAAATTCAAAGGATTTACACTTTTCCCATTATGCCAGACTTCAAAATGCAAATGGGGTCCTGTGCTTCGTCCAGAACTGCCAATTCTACCTATAATCTGTCCCTTACTCACCCAAGAGTTCTTTTTTACCAGTATACTGGAAAGATGCCCGTAAACAGTTGAATATCCATAACTACTTTTTATTTGAATTGCTAAACCATAAGCACTCTTCCATCCAGCATAAACAACTTTTCCCTGAGCAGCAGCTTTCATTGAAGTCCCCCAGGGAGCAACAATATCAATAGCCTGGTGAAATTCTCGCTCTTTGGTAAAGGGGTTCTTTCTCCAGCCGTATCCAGAAGATATCCATCCCTGAACGGGGAATATATTAGGAGTGGAGGCAAAAAGGTCTTTTTTCTCTTGAACTATTTTTTCAATCTTACTGAAATCTTTCTTTTGCCTTACAGCCTTATTTTGGAGAAAGGTAATGTTATTTTCAATTTTCTCAATAACTCTCAGGGAATTAATTCCTCCTTCTTCCACTTTCTCTAACGGTATATATTTCCCTGGTCCCCCTTTACCCAGTTGCTCAGATGTGGCTGATTCCCCTCCTACACCAGCCAGGGTTCTCAGTCGATTTTCCGTTTCCTTTAACTCATTTAACTTTTCATTAAATTCCTTTATCTGTCCAGCTAAGGAGGCTATTTTTTCCTGTTGCATTTGATTTATCTTCTCCATTTGCTGAAGATACACCAATTTTTCCTTTAGTTGTCTATAATCATTAATAAAGTAAAAAAGAGTAAAGAAGGCTATCACTATAGCTATTAATGTTATAGAAAATGTAAATCTTGGAATTCTAATCCGTCTAACTCCCCTACGAGAAGAATGAGGGACCACCATCAAGGTAAAAAGTGTAGAATCTTTCTTCATCTTTTTACTACCTCCTTGACAAAATACATCAGAAAAAATCCCCTGAAACTCCTTACTATCATCGCAAGCCTTTCAGATGGAAACATAGCAATCCCTTGGGATTGCAGAGCCTGTTCCAAGCAATGACAAGCATTATTAAAATTCCGACACTGTAAGAATATACTATACATGAAAGTAAATGTAAAGACCCAAAGTTAAATATATATCACCAATTAATATAAAGAATTACTATAAAATTGTCAAGAATAGTTTTATTCAGCTTCAGGAAAAAGTTTAAATAAAATGAAAGGCAGGAAACATATTTCATGTACACATCTTTTGTAAAGTGCTACTCTTCTTTAATTTTAGTATACAAAAAATTTTCATAAAAAGCAAGAAAGCGTTAAGTCATATATAAACTACACTACTATTTCAGATGAATTAAGACACCTCCAGTTTCCTGAAAAATCCTTACAATTTGCTGCCCGCTGAGCATGTTTTCCATAAGGTAAGCGGTGATTAAGGCGGGTAATCGCGAGACTCATAGCCTGCTTCTTTTGGTAGTCGCGAGGCTCAGAGCCTGCGAATCTTACGCAACCTGAAGGTTGCGGCTACAGTAAATGTAGAGCAGGTCTTTAGACCTGCCGAGAAGTAATGTGAAACTTAGCCGCTGGCGCCCGGAAAACACCGAAGGAAAGGGCAGCCTTAAAATTTCAGGAAACTGGAGGCGCACTTTTGCCTTTAAACAAAAATTTGCTATAATTTATTTTATGGAAAAGGAAAAATTAATCCTTATTGATGGAAATGCTTTGCTCTACCGCTCTTTCTATGCTCTTCCTCCTTTAACTAACTCTCAAGGAATTCCCACAGGCGGAGTTTATGGATTTACCCGTATTCTCTTAAAGCTTTTACGGGAAGAAAATCCTACCTATTTAGCCTGTGCTTTTGATAAAGGAAAGAAAACTTTTCGGCACAAAAAATATAAAGAGTACAAAGCTACCCGTCCTAAAACACCTCAAGAGCTAATTACCCAGATCTCTTTAATCAAAGAAGTTCTTGAGGGTTTCGATATCCCTATCTTTGAAGAAGAAGAATACGAAGCTGATGATATACTGGTAACTTTAGCGAAAGAGGCTGAGCAAATGGGATTGCAGGTAAAGATTTTCACAGGAGATAAAGATATTCTGCAGGGAGTTTCCTCTTCCATTTGCATTGTTCGTTTTAAAAAGGGAATTAGCCAAACTCAACTCTTTGATGAGGAACAGGTTAAAAAGGAATACGGCGTTTCTCCCTCTCAAATAGCTGATTATCTTTCCCTTACAGGAGATGTCTCAGATAATATTCCAGGAGTTCCTGGGATAGGTCCTGTAACAGCAAGAAATCTTATCCAGAGATTTGGAAACCTGGAAAACCTTCTTGCTAACCTTGAACAAATCTCAGCCAAAGTAAGTGAAATTTTAAAAAAATACTCTGAGCAAGCAAGACTGAGTAAGAAATTAGCCACTGTCCTTGCCCACATTCCCGTAAAGGTAGATTTAAATAAATTTAAGGTAAGTTCTCCTCAAAAGGATTTGCTCTTTCCTCTTTTTAAAAAATTGGAATTTAAGGAGTTAATTAAACAACTTGGGGGTCCTACTCCTTCATCTTCACCTTTATCTTTTAAAGATATTAGTTCTCAGGAACAACTTGAAAATCTTATTCATAAGTTATCTCAAGAAACATTTGTAATAGAGGTAGGGGAAAAAGAGCTTGTTTTTTCTCCTCTTCAAAAAGAGGAAGTTTTCCAGATAGCGTTAAACCAGAAAAATTTAAGTAAGGACTTTATTTTAAATAAACTATGTCCTGTCCTTGAGAACCCCGGGATTAAAAAGATAGGGCATAATTTAAAATGTTCCATTTTAAAATTAAGAAAAATGGGACTTAGCTTAAAAGGGCTGGATTTTGATACTCAGATAGCTTCTTATCTTTTAAACCCTTTATCTACCAATTATTCTCTTAAAGATTTATCTTTTCAATATGCGGGGGAATACATAGAAGATTCATCTTCCATGCAAAGAGTTAAGATAATTAAAAAACTTTATTTTCCCTTAAAAGATAACTTAAAAAAACTGGGAATGTGGGATTTATTTTCTCAAATAGAGATGCCCTTAATAGAAGTTTTGGAGGCTATGCAGGAAAAGGGAATTAAGGTAGATAAAAATATTCTAAATGATTTTCTCTGTGAGATAAGAGAAAAAAGAGAAGAAATAGAAGAAGAAATCTATCGGGAAGTAGGAGAGGAATTTAATATTAATTCTTCCCAGCAACTGGGAAAGATTCTCTTTGAGAAACTTCATCTACCGGTGGTAAAAAAAACAAAAACGGGCTACTCTACAGATGAGGAAGTTCTGCAAGTTCTTTCCCGCATTCATCCTTCTTTAAAGAAAATAATGGAGTACAGACATCTTTTTAAATTAGAGTCTACTTATATTCAACCTTTCCCCAACTTAATTAACCCTACTACAGGAAGAATTCATGCTTCTTTTAATCAAACCGTTACCGCTACGGGAAGACTATCTTCATCTCAGCCCAATCTTCAAAACATTCCCATCAAAGAAAAATTGGGTGAAAGAATAAGAAAAGCTTTTGTAGCGGAAAAAAATCATCTTTTCCTCTCCGCTGATTATTCCCAGATTGAATTAAGAATTTTAGCTCATCTTTCCAAAGACCCCAATTTAAAATCTACTTTTACCAGAGGGGAGGACATTCACCAGCAAACGGCAGCAGAGATTTTTTCAATTTTGCCTCTTCAGGTTACCTCTCAAATGAGAAGACAAGCTAAGGTAGTTAACTTTGGAATTGTTTATGGAATATCATCTTATGGACTTTCTCGAGATCTGGGAATTTCTGAAAAAGAAGCAAGTGAATACATTACTAAATATTTTAATCGCTATCCCAAGGTAAGGAAGTACATAGAAAAAACCCTGGAAAAAGCCCGTAAAAATCATTATGTAACAACCCTCACAGGAAGAAGGAGATATCTACCCGAGATTAACTCTCCCAACCGCAGGAGGAGAGAATTTGCTGAGCGCACAGCTATTAACTCCCCCATTCAGGGAGGAGCGGCTGATTTAATTAAAATAGCTATGATTAATCTTTATCAAAGATTTAAGCAAGAGAAAACAGGAGCCTGGATTCTTCTTCAAATTCACGATGAGCTTCTCTTCGAGGTACCCTGCAGAAAAATAGAGGAAATTAAAAGAATAGTTAAAAAAGAGATGGAAGGAGCAATGAAGCTTTCTGTTTCCCTTTTAGTGAAAATTAAGGTAGGAAAAAACTGGGCAGAAATGAGGTAACAATATGACTAAGAAGTTAACAAAGAAGGAACTTTTGGCTAAGGCTAAAGAACCGGAAATATTAGCTATGAAACATCACTCCTTTTATAAGGGAAAAATTGCTACAGCAATTAAGGCCCCCATTAAAACCTATGAGGATTTTTCCATATGGTACACCCCTGGAGTAGCCTCCCCCTGCAGGGCTATTTATAAGAATAAAGCCAGAGTATTTAAATATACAAATAAAGGCAATTCTATTGCTATCATCAGCGATGGAAGCAGGGTGCTTGGTTTAGGAGATATTGGCCCTGAGGCAGCTCTTCCTGTAATGGAAGGTAAAGCTATGATTTTCAAATACTTAGGAGGTGTGGATGCTTTCCCGATATGTTTAAATACCAAAGACCCTGATGAGATAATTAATACAGTTAAGTGGCTATCTCCTACATTTGGAGGCATAAATTTAGAGGATATTGCCAAACCAAAGTGTTTTTATATTCTTGAGAGGCTAAGAAAAGAGCTAAATATACCTGTATGGCATGATGATCAGCAGGGAACAGCTCTGGTAACTTTAGCTGGACTAATCAGTGCTTTAAAAGTAGTTGAAAAGAAGCTAAAGGATGTTGTAATTGCTTTTATTGGAGCCGGAGCTGCAAATATAAATATCGCTAAATATACAGTTTTAGCCGGGGCAAACCCTGATAATATAGTAATGGTTGATAGTAAAGGTATTCTTAATCAGGATAGAACTGATTTAAAGGAGAAGGAAACTGTCAAGTGGGAGATATGTAAAAAAACAAACAAAGAAAGAAAAACTGGTGGAATAAGGGAAGCTCTAAAGGGGGCTGATATCTGTATAGCTTTATCTAAATCAGGTCCAGGGGTGATAAAAAAAGAGTGGATTGCCAATATGGCTAACAAATCGATAGTTTTTGCCTGTGCCAATCCCATTCCTGAGATATGGCCCTGGGAGGCAAAAGAGGCAGGAGCCAAGATTATAGCTACAGGCCGTTCTGATTTTCCCAACCAGGTAAATAACTCCCTTGGATTCCCGGCTGTATTTAGAGGTGTTTTAGATGTAGGAGCAAGATGTATAACTGACGAGATGTGCACTACAGCAGCATATGCCATATCTGAATATGCAGAGAAAAAAGGGCTAAGCGAGGAATACATAATCCCAAATATGGGAGAGACACCGATGTATATAAAAGAGGCAGTAGCTGTGGGAATGAAAGCTATACAACAGGGGGTAGCAAGAATCAAGCTAAGTAAGGATGAGCTGCAAGAGAGCATTTTCTCAACAATAAAAGCCTCTCAGGAAGTTGTTAAATTTCATATGGAAAAAGGGGTTATTCAGCCTTTACCCCGTTAGATAGTAAACATCTAACGGGGTTTACCAAAAGAAATCTTGTAAGGTATAATTTTTTATAAAGTAGAGGGGGAGAATATGTCGAGTGAAGTTAAAGTATCCTTTTCAGATTGGGAAAAGCTTGATCTAAGAGTAGCTAAAATCTTGGAGGTAGAAGATCATCCCCGGGCAGATAAACTGTATTTGCTTCAGGTAGACCTAGGCAGCGAAGAAAGACAACTGGTAGCTGGTTTAAAACCATATTATCTCAAAGAGGATCTAAAAGGGAAACTGTGTATTGTTTTTATTAACCTTGAGCCGGCGGTAATCCGAGGAGAAAAAAGTGAAGGAATGCTCCTGGCAGCCCAGAATCCTCAAGAAAGTAAAGTTATTTTAATAACAACAGAAAGAGAAATTGAGCCTGGTTCAAGGGTAAGGTAATTTATAACATTTGACAACCAAGGTGAAATCACTAACATAAAAAATACCTTAAAATTATATATTTTTAAGGTATGAGAGAAAATAGAATTATTATTGATGAGATTCAAAAAATTTATAAAAAAGGGACCGTATGCAAATAAATTTAGGAGTAAATCTTTCCTTTGTAGGAACCAGATGGATAAAACCGGAGGAGTGGACAAGGATTGTGGCTGAGGATTTAAAAGTAAAATATGTTCAGTTTTTCAGTGATATTCTGGACCCTATTTTTACTCCTTTGAAGTTAAGGAGAAAAACTTGCCATAAAATAAAAAAACTATGCCAGAGGTATGGGATAGTTATCCAGAGCAATTTCTCAGGAACAATTCCCCATTGTCTCAACCTTTTGTTTCATCCGGATAAAGAGATGAGAGATGCTGCTGTAAAATGGTTTGAAAATGGAATAGAAGATACACTGCAGATGGGGTCTTTTGGTTACGGAAGTTTCTTGGGGGCTCTCCCTCAAAAAGCTCTCTTGGATGATAAAGAAAAAAATAGCTTAATTGAGGAACTTCTCTCCAAATGGGGATATCTTTCAAAAGTGGGGAAAGAAAAGGGACTAAAATTTATGCTATTTGAACCTATGTCCTGCAGAAGAGAAATTCCCTCCACTATCTCGGAAACAAGATGGTGGTATAAAAAACTAAATGAAGTTTCTGAGTTGCCTGTTTATCTTTTAATAGATGTAGGTCATGGAAATGTTGACTCCCCTAACAGAAAAGATGCTGACCCCTATGCCTGGCTGGAGGAATTTTCTCGAGAAACCTTAGTTGTTCATCTCCAGCAAACCGATAAGATAACCAGTAAGCACTGGCCTTTTACTAAAGAACACAATCAGAAAGGAATTATTGATGCAGAAAGGATAATAAAAATTTTTCAGAACAGAGGAGAAAAAGAGATTCA
Source organism: Candidatus Aerophobota bacterium (assembly GCA_030607765.1). The sequence continues at coordinate 1,312 of JAUWJJ010000025.1, read as the reverse complement.
TCCTGTTAGAAAAGGCTCCGTCCACAAGGGCGGGAATGATAGGAAAGATTATGAAGAAATGAGAGTAGGGTTTAAAGCACCATCCGAATTTTCTAACGGGGTTTACTTTTTTATAGAAATAATGTATCCGCCTTTTGGGTCTTTTGATGAGATGATCCTGGATCACTTAAAAGAATCGGTAAATTACTGGGAAAATGCTTTAAGGAATAAAGGAGTTGAAATTGGCTCTTTATGAAAATCCAGCACATAATCTTCACAAGTTAATTGTAAGTAAAGAAATATCAGTGCAGGAACTTGTGCTCTCTTTTTTCCAGAGAATAGAAGAGGTTGAAGATAAGATAAAGGCTTTTTTGTATCTGGACAGGGAAGAAGCTCTTGAGGAAGCTAAGATGTGGGATGAAAAAATACAAAGGAAAGAAAAAATTGGTCCTTTAAGTGGAATTCCCATCGCTGTTAAGAATAATATGTGCACAACCAATGGAGAAACCAACTGTGCTTCTCGTATCCTTAGTAGTTTTATTCCTCCTTACCCGGCTACAGTAATAGAAAAATTAAAAGAAGCAGGATGTATTATAATAGGAAAAACTAATCTGGATGAATTTGCTATGGGTTCCTCTACAGAAAATTCTGCTTTTCAAATAACCCGCAATCCCTGGAATTTAAACTATATTCCCGGAGGGTCCAGTGGAGGATCTGCTGCAGCAGTAGCCGGTGGCGAGGTTCCCTTAGCTCTGGGTTCAGACACAGGAGGCTCTATCCGTCAACCAGCATCTCTGTGTGGAATTGTGGGAATAAAACCAACCTATGGACGAGTTTCCCGTTACGGACTGGTTGCCTTTGCTTCTTCTCTGGATCAAATAGGACCCTTAGCCCGAGATGTTACTGATTGCGCTCTTCTTCTTAAAGCGATTAGCGGAAAAGACAAAATGGACTCTACTTCCTTAGACTATCCTGTGCCGGATTATCTTGAATTTCTTATTCCCGAACTCAAAGGAATAAAAATTGGTCTTCCTCAGGAGTACTTTATCCCTGGAATGGAAAAAGAGGTAAAAGGGAAAATTATGCAGGCAATCAGAGTCCTCGAGGACCTGGGAGCTAAGATAGAAAAGGTTTCTCTGCCTCATACAGAATATGCTGTGGCTACCTATTATTTAATTGCTACTGCTGAGGCAAGTTCTAATTTAGCAAGATACGATGGGGTAAGATATGGACATCGCACCCAAGGAAAAACTGATCTTATTGGAATGTACAAGAAAACTCGAAGTGAAGGCTTTGGAGAAGAGGTAAAAAGAAGAATAATGCTGGGAACCTA
>JAUWJJ010000218.1 GCA_030607765.1 Candidatus Aerophobota bacterium | reverse complement strand
TTGCTTATGGCAAATCCTGCATGAACAAGAACATAGTCCCCAACTCTCGCATCAGGCAAAATAGCAAGACCTATTTCTCTTCTTGTACCTCCTATTTCAACCCATCCCTTAGTTCCTTCTTTTGAGATTAGTTTCAAAGGAATTGCAATGCACATTTTTTTTCCTTTTATTTAATTTTCCTCAGGTTAATTAATCTCTTCATGCTTTTCTTTTACCCTTTGATAGGCTATCACTGCCTGTCCCAGGGAGATTCCTCCATCGTTGGGAGGAAGTAAGTTATGCCAGAGTACTTCAAATCCTGATAAGTTTAAAAGGTAAGTTACCTGTTTTAAAATTAAGCTATTTTGAAATACGCCTCCGGACAGCGCAACTTCATTTAAATTCCAGCGATCCCTTAATAGCTGACACACCCTAAGAACAATCTGACTTAAACTCCAGTGAAACCTGGTAGCAATAACTACCACATCCCTTCCTTCCCTGCGCTCTTCAACAATGGCTTCTACCAGCGGTAAGGTATCTATAACAAATTCCTCTTTCCCCTCAATAATCCGGAAAGGATAGCACTTTTCCTCTTTATCTTCAGCCAGCATTTCCAGCTCGATAGCAGCCTGTCCTTCGTAGTTTATCTTTTCTCTTATCCCTAAAATAGAGGATACTGCATCAAATAATCTACCTGCTGAAGAGGTAAGAGGAGAATTTATCCTTTTACGGATTAAACTTTGAACAATATCAATCTTTTTGAATTTTACCAGATCAGAAAGAATTTTACAAGCAATATGGCCACATTTATCACTGTAAATCTCGTATAGATAAGAAAGTGCCATCCTCCAGGGCTCCTTAATAGCCGCTTCTCCTCCTGGAAGATGGACATATCTAAGATGAGCTACCCGTTTGAATCTGGCCTGATCGGCAATCAAAAACTCGCCCCCCCAGATACTACCATCACTTCCCAGACCACTTCCATCAAATGCTACTCCTATAACCTTTCTGTTAATTTGCTTCTCAGCTAAAAGACTAACTATGTGGGCATGGTGATGTTGCACTAAGATAAGGGGCAAAGAATTTTTCTTAGCGTATTCTCTTGCCAGGATTGTTGAGGTATAATTGGGATGCATATCGCAGGCTATAACTTGAGGCTGGCAATAAAAAATTTTTTTGTAATGTTCTATTCCTTCCTCAAGAGCCGACAGCGCTTCCAGGTTTTCCAGATCGCCAATATGATGGGAGAGGATACCATAGTTCCCTTTTAAAAGACAAAAGGTATTTTTTAAATGTCCTCCTGTAGCTAATACACACTTTTTAGCCTCGACATTCACCTTAAGAGGTTGAGGGGCATAACCACGACTTCTGCGGATAATCATTGTTTTTCCTTCTACTACCCTGCTCACAGAATCATCCACTCTAATTTGAATCTCCCTGTTATGAACAAGAAAAGCATCGGCAATCTTACCCAATCTATTAAGTGCATCCTCATCTCTGTAGGCAATGGGTTCCTCACTTACGTTCCCACTTGTCATAATAAGAGGGACTTTAGTTTCTTCCAAAAGAAGATAGTGCAGAGGAGTATAAGGTAGCATTACCCCCAGATATTTATTTTTAGGTGCAATTTCCTGAGGGAGAAAAGCTTCATTTTTTCTTTTTAAAAGAACAATGGGCCTGCGGGGAGATAGAAGAAGGCGCTCCTCCTCATAACTTACCTTACAGAATTCTTTAATTTGCTGTAAACTCAACATCATCAGAGCAAAGGGCTTGTCTATACGGTTTTTCCTCTCTCTTAACCGAATGACTACCTTACGCTGGGTGGCATCACAGGCCAGGTGGTATCCTCCTATTCCTTTGATTGCTACAATATCACCTTTTTTTAGTAGTTTGGCAGCAATAGAAATAGGGTCATCATTTTCGATCTGTCTGCCTTTATTATCAACAAGTTTTAGCCTTGGGCCACATATCCAGCAGGCATCTGGCTGGGCGTGAAATCTTCGATTGGAGGGATCGTGGTACTCTGCCTCGCAATCCTTGCACATCTTAAAAACACTCATAGTTGTACGTCCTCGATCGTAGGGAATGTCCTTTATTATAGTGAATCGGGGACCACAATTGGTACAATTGATAAAAGGATAACGGTAACGTCTATCTTCGGGATCAAATAGTTCCCTGAAACAATCATCGCAAATGCCGATATCGGGTGAGATAGGAAGAAAACTATTTTCCTCTTTGCGACTTGATTTAATCTTAAACTCTTTATATCCAGCAGGGGGAAGCTTTTGCCAGTTTATATCCTCAATTACAGCAAGGGGTGGAGACTTAATGCTAATATCTCCCAGGAATAGCTTTATATTCTCTTTTTTCCCCTCTAAGTCTACCTCAACTCCCTTAGTATTGTTAAGAACATATCCGCACAGGAAATGACTTTTAGCCAGATTATATATAAAAGGGCGAAAACCTACTCCCTGAACTATACCCTTTATGTTGATATGTAATCGGTTAATTTTTTCTTTCCCCTCTATGGATAAAAACCTTTCAAGTTTTTCCATATAGTTTCCCCTATTTGTTAATTTCAGCTTAATTGCTTGACCAATTCTCTTACCGCAGTCTCCACCTCGAAACTCAAACCAGTTCCCCATTGAAGCTGTCTAGGTTGAATGCCCAGGATAAAAACCTTAGCTCTGGTTTTTTTTCTAAAATAATCTAAAATAAAAGTCAATGACAGAGTGTGAGTGGAGAAATTTGACTGAG
>JAUWJJ010000187.1 GCA_030607765.1 Candidatus Aerophobota bacterium | reverse complement strand
AGGGAGCACGAGGAACATTCATTGCTACAGGTGCCCGATCATCTATTTTTCTCTCAACTTCATCCCAGGCATTCTGGTCAAATATAAATTCCTGTTCACAAAGAATATACTCTATGATTTCAAGATCTTCCAATTTTTTGACAGGAAACTCAACTACATTGGGAACAATGGAAAAGTTTGAAACATGCCATTTCCGAGTTAAATCTCCCTTTGGTGTTTTCCACTCCTCAACCAAAAGATCTCTTTTTATTGTTTGTTTAGCTTTTACATATCTACCGGGTTTTATACGTATAACAGGAGGAGTATTTTGAGGACAGTAACCTCCTCTACCTTCCATACCCCAGTCTGTCAGATCTTCTGGGGAAGGACGCGCATATGTATAGGGACGTGGTGAACATTTAAGATCATCGTATATTTCAAGAAGTGTCATATCTTTATATTTTTTTGGTAAAGTTCCCTTCCTTTTGTTTACATCATACCAATTCTCAATCCTTGGTTGCCAAACAACCTGCTTTGGATTCTCACCTCTAAAAATAGCCATTACAGCATCTTTAAAAGTCATAAAAACCTCCTCTTTTTATTTTATAGCCCCAAAGGTAAGTCCTTTAACTAAATTTTTAGAAACCAAGAAGGTAAAAACTATGGCTGGAATAAACATAATAACCGCCATAGCACACATCCCTCGCCAGTCCATTACAAATTGTGAAGTAAAGTCAAAAAGGCCCACTGGCAAGGTTTTTGAAGACAAACTTCGAGTTAAAACAGAAGCTAATTGAAACTCATTCCAGGCCATCAAAAAGGCAAAAATACCACAAGCGCTAAGCCCTGGAGCAGACAGAGGTATATCTATCTTAATAAAAGATTGCCATTTAGTGCAACCATCAATTCTGGCTGCCTCCTCAATATCCTGGGGAATTTCCCGAAAAAAACCATCCATAATCCATACAGTAAAAGGGATATTGTAAGCAATGTAAACTATAGACAAACCAAGCAGAGTATCAACCAGTTTCCATTTAATAAAGAGCATAAAAAGAGGAAGGCTAAGAGCTATACCTGGAACAGCCCGGGTTAATATAGTTGCAAGAAATAAAGTATCTTTTCCTTTAAAATTAAACCTGGCAAAGGCAAATCCAGCTAAGGTTCCTAAAAGTAAAGCCATTATTGTACTGCTTATAGCAACAGTTAGCGAATTAAAAAGATAATTTCGGGCTGGAACAGCTTGTTCTTGAAGTCCATGACTAAAAAAATCCTGACGGTACTCCTCAAAAGTAATTTTACTTGGGATCCACACTGGAGGATAGGCGTTTATCTCAACATCGGGTCTAATAGAGGTAAAGATAATCCATGCTCCTGGTATTACTATAATAAGTAAAACTATATACACCAAAATATCCAGAATTAATTTCTTAATCTTTCTCTTGCTAAATTTCATTTGGATTATCTTCTTGCCTTTATTAACTGCTTAAATAAATAGAAAGCAAATAGAACTGATATAATTACAGTAACATAGGACATAGCGCATCCTAAACCAAACTCGGTATCCAAAATACTCAAGCGATACACATAGGTCCATATTAGCTCAGTCCGATGAGCAGGTCCTCCTCCAGTCATTATCTGAACAATATCAAAGGCTGTAGCTATATCCAGAGAACGGATAGCCATAGCAATAAATACAAAAGGAGACAAAAGTGGAAAAGTTACATATCTGAATTTTTTAAATCCCGAGGCACCGTCTACTTCAGCTGCTTCAAAAGGGTCCTTAGGCAAAGACATAAGTCCTGCTGTAAAAACAATAATCATAAAGGATGTTCCTCGCCAGATTTCGGCTGCTAAAATGGAGAGTATGCTCAAACGGCGTCCTATCAACCAGGGAATTGGTTGAGAGATAGCATTAAGAGAGTAAAGTAAATTATTAACCAGCCCTACCTGATCATTGAAGAACCATTTAAACTGAAATCCCACTAAAGCGGGTGCAAACATCATAGGAATCATAGCAATGGTGCGAAGAATCCTCCCTGCCCTTATTTCTCGAGCCAATAAAAGAGCTACCCCCAATCCCAGGAGAAACTCGCTGTTTATTCCCACTGTTAAAAAAATAACTGTATTGCGAAGAGATCGCCAGAATACGGGGTCCTTTAAAAGAGTTAAATAATTTTCCAGACCGTTAAATACCATACTGTAAGGATCAAGCAAAGAATAAGAGGTAAAGCTTACATAAAGAGAAAATGAAAGGGGAAAAGCAATTATAAGTAGTATAACTACAATAGAGGGGATAATTAGAAAAAACGGCAGATATCTTTCTTTCTTTAAGTTCATCTTAACCCCTTAATTTAAAAAACCTCTACCCTCCCCTGATAAATGAGGAGGGTAGAGGTTACTAACTTAATCGTAATATCCTGCTTTTCTCATCAGAACTTCTGTTTTTCTTGCTGAATCATCCAAAGCTTCCTTAGAAGTCTTGTCTCCCAAGAGAGCTGCTTGAAGCTCTGGATAGAGAATGTTAGAAAAGGCTGGCCATTCAGGAATTAGAGGCGGTGTAACATTTCTATCGTTAGCTAAACCGTTTTTGTAAACTTCATAGAAATGGCGCTTACGTGGCTCAGTAGCAGATTTTATGAGGTAATCCCACACTGAGTTTCGAACAGCTCCAAACCCTAATTCAGCCTCATAGATGCCAGATGTCTTTGAAGTGAGATATTTAACTAAAGATACAGCCGCTTCCTTGTTTTTGCTGGTATTTAAAACAGAGAAGCTATGGCAACCATTCCAATGCACCGCTATTCCAGAATCTCCCTTTGGCATTGGAGCATAACCAAAGACACCAGCTACTTTGGAAGCTGTGGGATCACGATACCAGGGATACCACCCACCCCAGTCCAGATGAAAGGCAATTTTACCGGTGGCAAAGTTTTTAGCTACATCATCCCATACATAATTCACCACTCCAGGAGGTACCAAACCATTCTGGTATAACTTTTTAAAATAATTTAAGGTTTTTACCCCAATAGGTGAATTGAAAACTGGTTTCCAGGCAGGATCAAAGAGTGCTCCACCATTGGAGAGCAATATCTCATAAAATCTTCCAGTAAAAGCCTCTTCTTTTCCTGTAAACTGAGTTCCGTAAATCTGAGGCGGATTGTTGAAAAACTCAGCCATATCATAAGCTTCATCCCAGGTCTTGGGAGGGCTTAGTTCATACCCGTATATAGCCTTAAAATCAGCTTTATTCTTTGGGTCATCAAAAAGATCAGCCCTATAGTAAATGTTACTTGTATCCAGGTGTCGGGGCATTTGAACTAACCTTCCTCCAATTCT
>JAUWJJ010000109.1 GCA_030607765.1 Candidatus Aerophobota bacterium | reverse complement strand
CCCAAACCCTTATATCTTTGAACCTCTATTTTCTTACCCTTAAGCTCTTCTCTTAATTTGTTTAATTCGGCATCATCATAAAGAAAGTACTTTTTGTTTCTATTGCTTACCCGGTAAAGAGGTGGCTGAGCAATATAAATGTGACCTTCTTTAATTAAGGTTTGCATATATCGGTAAAAGAAAGTTAAAAGGAGAGTTCTAATATGGGCTCCATCAATATCAGCATCACTCATAAGGATAATTTTATAATATCTTAGTTTGGTAAGATCAAATTCATCTTTTATTCTTGTGCCAATTGTAGAAATCATAGACTTTATTTCCTGATTGCTGAGGACTTTAAGTAAATTAGCCTTCTCCACATTTATTATCTTCCCTCTTAAAGGAAGAATAGCCTGGAATTTTCTATCTCTACCCTGTTTTGCTGACCCTCCAGCTGAATCTCCTTCCACAATGTAAAGCTCATTTTCCTCAGGGCTGTTTCCAGAACAGGCAGCTAATTTTCCTGGCAGAGCTCCTCCTCCCAAACTTTCCTTTTTTCTGGTAATCTCTCTGGCTTTCTGGGCAGCTTGACGAACCCGAGAAGCTGAGATAATTTTCTGCAGGATAAGCTTAGCCAGGGAGGGATTGTCTTCTAAGAAGCGGGAAAGATTCTCATAAACGATGGATTCCACAATTCCCCTGGCTTCGCTATTACCTAATCTGGTTTTTGTTTGACCTTCAAATTGAGGGTTGGGAAACTTCATATTTATAATGACAGTGAGTCCATCCCTGGCATCCTCTCCAATAAGGTTTATCTCTTTAATTTCTTCTTTGCGAGCATAGTCATTTATTGTTCTGGTAAGGGCTGCTTTAAATCCGGAAATATGAGTTCCTCCCTCTTCAGTGTTAATATCATTGACAAAGCCAAATATATCCTGAATAAAGTTTTTATTGTATTGAATGGCTACTTCTAATTGAACGTTACCTCTGTCTTGCTTTATATAAATTGGCTCAGGAAAGAGAACTTCTCTGTTGCGATTGATATGTTTTACAAATTCTTTTATTCCCCCTTCATATTTAAAAGTTTTCCTTTGATTATCTCTCTCATCCTCAATTTGAATAGTAACTCCCTCATTGAGAAAAGCTAATTCTCTTAAACGTCGAGTAATTTTTTCATAATCAAATTCTATGCTTTCAAGTATTTCCCTATCGGGGAAAAAACTAATTTCTGTTCCACTTTCCTCTTTTTTCGCCTCTCCCACTGCCTCAACTGGTGTAGTTGGTTTCCCCCTTTCATATCTCTGGTGCCAAATTTTTCCCTTACGGATTACCTTAACCTCAAACCACTCTGAAAGAGCATTTACTACAGAAACTCCTACTCCATGAAGACCTCCAGATACCCGATATATCTTAGTGTCAAATTTACCTCCAGCATGAAGGGTAGTTAACACCAGTTCCAGAGCAGATTTTTTATAAATGGGGTGATTCTCTACAGGGATTCCTCTTCCATCATCAATTACAGTGATAGAGTTGTCTGAATGAATGGTTACTTTAATATTTTTACAATAACCGGCTAAAACCTCATCAATGGAGTTATCCACTACCTCACTTACTAAGTGGTGGAGTCCTCTGGAGCTAGTATTCCCAATGTACATACTTGGTGTTTTTCTTATTGCATCCAGATCTTTTAAAACTTTTATCTGTTTTGCTCCGTATTCCTCACTCATTTTCCTCACTCCTGAATTTTCCCATACTTCGGTATTTTTGGTATCTTGCCTTCATTATTTCCTCAGGGGAAATCCCCTTGAAAAGTTTTAGCTCTCTTAAAATTGCTTCCTTTATATTGAGAGCAGTTTGCTCTATATCTCTGTGAGCCCCTCCCTTAGGCTCAGAAATAATACCATCTATTATTCCTGGGCCTAACAGGTCTTGTGAGGTGAGTTTTAGAGCTTTAGCTGCTTCTTCTACTTTTTCCTGGTTTTTCCAGAGAATAGCAGCACACCCTTCGGGGGAGATAACTGAATAAATAGCATTTTCCAGCATTAAAACCCTATTGCCAACTCCTATTCCCAGAGCTCCTCCACTCCCTCCCTCTCCAATGACAATTGTTAGAATAGGAACTTTTAAGTGAGACATTTTTTCTAAATTAGCTGCAATAGCTTCAGCCTGTCCCCGCCTCTCAGCTTCAATCCCAGGATAAGCTCCTGGAGTATCAATAAAGGTAATTACTGGGCGGTTAAATTTCTCAGCCAGCGAAAATAACCTATGAGCTTTTCTGTATCCTCCTGGATGAGCCATACCGAAATTTCGGGAAAGATTTTCCTTTACCGATTCTCCTTTCTGATGTCCTATAAATACTACTCTTTGCTCTTCCAGTTTTCCCAGACCAGCTACAATAGCTTGATCATCTGAGTAAAGCCTATCTCCATGGAGAAGGAGAAAATCATCAAAAATTAACTTTGCTAAACTTAAGGTCTTGGGACGATTAGGATGACGAGCAAGTTGAACTCTTTGCCAGGGAGTAAGATGAAGAAAAGTCTCTTCTCTTAGTTTTTCTAATTTAGCTTCAAGATTGTTAATCTCTTCAACTAAATCTATTTTTTCTGTTTTGGTTAGTTCTTTTAGTTCCTGAATTTTTCTCTCTAACTCTTCAATTGGTCTTTCAAAATCCAAAAAAGATATGCTTCTCTGATTCATTTAAATTCTCCATAACTACTCAGCCGCAGATGGACGCTGATATTTTTTCTTTCCAAAAATTAATAATATCTGTGTTTATCTGTGTAAATCCGTGGCTAAATATTTAAAATTCTCCAGAGTGAGTTATTTGAAATACTCTGTTCCCCGATTTACTATAAAGTTGAGATAGATCTTTGAAATCAAGCTCCAGAGACAACCCGGGGGTGTACTCTAAATTGAATCCCAGGTTTATCTCTCCTCCCTTTTTTCGCAAAAGGTCTTCTGGATGCTCAGGATCTTTAAAAACATCCTTATATCTTATTTCTTCATGAAATCCATTGTTATACTCTAATTTTATCTCTATTTTAGGTACTACCTTTAGGTTTACTCCCAGGAATATGGCTACTCCTGCTTTCCCAGGATCATCTTCCAAACAGTAGTTGATCCCTCCATGAACCTCCAAAGATTCATCTTGTATAGTTTTGCTTAAAGAAAGGTAAAATCCCTTTGAATTTATCTGATAAAAACTTCTTGTTAAAGTTAACTCATCACCTTTTACCCCTATTTTATCTCCCTCTTTGTAGTATTTTCCGTATCCCTGTCCTTCGTATCCTACAGCTAAGGAAAAGGACATATTTTTTCCTTCCTCACCTAACTTATACTTTAAAGAAAAGGCTGGCTCTGGATTTCCCTTTGGTGTTCCGGTTCCTATTACTCCTGTTCCTCCGTAAGCGGCACCTATGGTAAGATTTTCTGTTAAGCCAGCTTCTCCTTTAACCAAGAGTCCACCCTCTTGATAGAAACGGAAGTTGGTAGAATAATGATTTTTCCCCAGCTATTTAGCTGTGGGGATATCAAAAAGATTTGTAGATGTTTGTCCCTGGATAGAAAAGAAGATACCCATTGCCAACATAATGGCCATCAATACAGCGATTTTTCTCATAATCTTTCTCCTTACTTAGTTTAAAACTTGAGAGACATAAACTAATCTTATCTTTCTTTTATCAAGCTGGTAGATAAGTTTCTTTAAGCTTAAAGCAGTAACTCTGTTTACATGGCCAATTCCCAGAGCCCATCCCCTTTTTTTAGCTACTAAGATTAGCTTTTCAAACTGGCCGTTTATGTAAGATTCTTCTTTTTCATTGTCTAAAAAAACCTGGCGGTAAGATGACCTTATTCCCATTTTTTGAGCAAGAGTATAAGCTATTGAAGAGGATATAGTTCGACTATCCACAAAGTACAACCCTTCTTCTTTTACTGCTCTTAAAATAGCCTCCATTTCTTCATCTTTGGTAGTAATTAAAGAACCCATATGGTTATTTAATCCAACAGCATAAGGAACATTCCTTAAAGCTAACTTTAATGTTTTTTTAATTTCCTCCTCTCCCATTCCTTGCATAATTATCCAGCGATACCTGTTATTAAAGTTCCCCTTTGGTTGCATAGGGAGATGAACAATTACTTCTTTTTTATTCTGGTGAGCTTTCTCTGCTATCATTTTAGCATGGGGAGTTCCTGGAATTATAGAAACAGTAAGGGGTACATTTAACTCTTTAAGCAGGATATCAACAACCTCACCCCGATCATATCCAAAATCGTCTATTAAAATGGCAATTCTTACCTTTTTGAGAATGAACTTTAAAAAATGAGTGGGTATATTTTTAAAACCCAGATTAACTTGAATCTGGTATTGATTATCCAGATTTTTTTCCTCCATCTCAAATATTTTTAGAGGAGAAAAATGCCTGATTTTTTCCTTAAGCTTATCCAGGGAATAATCAAAGGGAATTTCAATGGTTAACTTAGCTACTTTATATCGAGGGAAAAATCCTTCTTCTCTTACTGTTTTTTCCTCAATTTGAAAACCTAAGGTTTTTAGTTCTCTGTTTATTCTTTTCTCTACCTGGGAGTATCCTTTTTTGTAAACCTGGGATTGAAACTGGTAAAATAAAATCAAACCCAAAATAACAATTAAAGCTCCTACGCTTAAGAAAAAAAATCTTAAAATCCTCTTTGGCATTCTTTTATCTTATTTTAGAAAAACTTTCCTCTCTCAATATTCTTGAGGATTTCAAAAGGCTTATCGCCTGCATCAGTTGCAAATCATTAAATATGTCATTCTCTTTATTTTTGTCTTCTTTTATTAAAACTCTTTTTAAAAGTTCCTCCTCTACGGTTATTCCTTTTTCTTTTAGCTTTTGAATTAGGGGAGGAAGATTTTCCTCCCTCCACTGGGGATTTTGCGAGATGAATTCTTTTACCAAATCCGAGGAATTTAATTTACTTAAGATCTCTTTTTCTTCCTGGGTAGGTTTGAAAGCTTCAATCTTTATATTAGGTTTTATTCCTTTTCCTTCAATACAGATATCATTCGGAGTATAGTATTTGTCTGTAGTTATCCAGACAGCCCCTCCATTTTCCATAGGAAATACCTTTTGAACTGTTCCTTTTCCAAAAGACCTGGTTCCCAGCAGTATAACTCTTTCATTGTCTTTCATGCCTCCAGCT
>JAUWJJ010000120.1 GCA_030607765.1 Candidatus Aerophobota bacterium | reverse complement strand
GTATATTTTTTATAAAATTTTTAACATTACCTAATATGTTTAATTTAATACATTAGAAGAGACTACTTGGGAACTCTCAAGCTGAGGACCTACTTGGCCCCAGCTTTTATGACTCCGATAATTTAGCCATGTGTTAATCTTCTTTTTTCTAAATATCTACTCAAGAGCACAGAGGAAATTATAACCAGACCAAAAACTACATAGGTCCAAAAATAAGGAATTCTTAATACTACCAATCCATTTTCTATAACAGAGATAATAACTACTCCCAAAAAAATCCCGGCCATATTCCCTCTTCCTCCCATAAGAGCAGTTCCTCCAACTACAGAAGCAGCTATCGCTTTAAGTTCCCAGCCATCTCCTGCTCGAGAAGAAAATGAGCTAACTCGAATAATTTGCATTATGGCAACAAAAGCACATAAGATACCTACAATCACGAAGCAGATTGTTTTTACCCTATCTGTGTTTATTCCCATTGCTCTGGCTGCTTCTCTGTTATCCCCGGTAGCATACACCCAATTACCAAATTTGTGAAAATGAAGAAGTATTCCGAGAATTAGCCCAAATGCTACGAACCAAATCGCTTGTACAGGAATTCCTCCAATTTCACCTGTTAAAATGTGACAAAAAAATGGTGAAACTTCTGGATTAAAAGGTCTTGTATATCCATGAGATAACAGAAGCGTTAATCCCCTCCAGAACATCATCATCCCAAGGGTAGTTATAAAGGAGGGAATATGTCCTTTCACAGTTATTACACCGTTTAAGAGGCCGAGAAAAGCTCCTGCAATGAGTGTGATAAGTCCAGCTAAAAATAAGTTCATTCCCGCCTCAAACAATATTACAAAAACAAACGAACAAAATACAAGTATTGAACCAATTGAAAGGTCAAACTCTCCACAGATCATTAGTATACCAACTCCCAGAGCAATGATGCTGAATTCGCATCCCAGTGCTAAAAGGACTTCGATGTTTCCCGGGCTGATGAAACGATATCGGGAAAAGAAAGTAAAGGATAATACTAAACCAATGAATGTCAGAAAAACACTTGATGGTCTATAACTAAGAAAACGCTTAGTGAATCTCATCTTTACCTCTTTGTTTAGAGATAACTTTACCCCGTTAGAAAAGACCCTGTCCGTAAGGGCAGGGATGATAGGGAAAATTATAAAGAAATGAGGGTGGAGTTTAAAGCCCCATCCGAATTTTCTAACGAGGTTTACTTGCCAAAGGCTCTCTTACTATCAACTCAGAGAGTTTCTCTATTGAAGTGTCCTCTTTTTTAACATCCGTCACCTTTTCTCCACGGTTTAAAATAACAAATCTTTCTGCCACAGGGAATACGTGGTAGAGATTATGAGTTATAACGATGGCTGCAATTCCTTCTTTTCTTAACTGTTTTATGAATTCCAATACCTGATTAGCCTCTTTGATAGATAGAGCAATAGTAGGTTCATCCAGGATTACTAATTTAGCTTTAAAGTGCAGAGCTCTGGCTATTGCTACTCCTTGTCTTTCCCCCCCTGATAACATTGCAACAAGTATATCTGGCGATCTCAGGTGTAATTCAAGGCTTTCCAATGCTTTCATGCTCTCCTTATTCATGACTTTCTTGTGGAGAAATCCTAATGATTTAACCGGCTCTCTTCCCATAAAAATGTTTCTTGATATACTCATATGAGGTGCTAATGCTTGCTCTTGATAAACAGTCTCGATTCCTAATCTTCTAGCCTTCAGAGAGGAAGTAATATTTATTTTTTTCCCTTCAAAATATATCTCTCCCTCATCTGACGGATGAAATCCAGACAATACTTTTATCAGTGTTGATTTACCTGCGCCATTATCACCAACTAACCCCACAATTTCAGAATGTTTAATTTCAAAATCCACTCCTCTTAGAACATGAACTTTTCCAAACCATTTGTGGATATTTACCATTTTAACTAAGCTTTCCTTTGATTTCTTGGATACAGAAATAGATGTCATTATTTTAATAGCTCCTTTCTTATTTAATTATTTTCGAATAACTCAATTTAACAGGTATTCATTATTTTGTTCTTTTTCTCTCTATATAAGTATTCAAAATCACAAACAAAATTATTGCTAAACCTATGAATGCTGAAATCCCAAATACAGGAACCCTCATTAAGATAAGTCCATTCTCTAACATTTGGATAGTAATTGCTCCCAAAAAAATTCCCATTATGCTCCCTATTCCCCCGGTGAGGAAAGTTCCTCCAACCACAGAAGCAGCAATTGCCTTGAGCTCAAATCCTATCCCTTGCGTGCAGGTAAATGTTCCCATTCGAAGGAGTTGTAAGATACCCACAAAAGCACATAAAACACTTACAATCATAAAGCAGATTTTCTTTACCCTATCTGTATTTATTCCCATTGCTCTGGCTGCTTCTTTATTATCTCCTGTAGCATACACCCAATTACCAAATCTGTGAGAATGAAGAATTATCCCTAAGATTACTCCAAATGCTATGAACCAAACCATCTGCACAGGGACAACTCCTCCAATTTTACCTGTAAAAATACGCTCGAAAAGTGACCCCGGTGGAAGATAAGCCCTTAAACCTATTGGCCACATGCGGGAGCATACATACAGTATTCCTCTCCAGAACATCATTGTTCCAAGAGTGGCTATAAAGGAAGGAATACGTCCTTTTACAGTTATTAGACCATTTAATAGTCCAAGGATTGCTCCTGTGCAAAGCGTAATTAACAGAGCAAAAAATGGATTTACACTGGCCTTCAATAATGATATAAAAACAAATGCGCAAAGTGGCAATACTGAACTAACTGAAAGATCAAACTCTCCACAGACCATTAACATACCAATACCTAAAGCAACAATACCAAGATCAGGCATTAACTTGCTTAAAGCTGTGATATTTCTTGGATTAACAAAAACATGGCGAGGAGTAAAAAAGGAGAAAATTAATATTAAACCAACGAAGACAATGAGTGTGTTGGCAGCCCTATAAGAAAAAAATTTACGGATATAGCTCATCTTTTAAATTAGTGAGGGGCAAGAACTTGCCCCTCACTTCTAATAGGATCTGGATTTATATTTGCCTTCTTATCTTACATGGAGTGGTGATAATTTTTCAATCCACCCGATAGTGTCTTTATCTACAAGGTAACCTCCGGTATCTATATTTGGTGCAAAACCATATTTTTTCATCAGGTAAAGCACATAGATAGCATGGTATCCCTGCAGATATTGTTGCTGATCAATGGTTGCTTCCATATATCCCTCTTTAAGTCCGCTAAGAGTTCCTGGGGCGCAATCAAATCCTCCACCTATGATTTCCCCGGGCTCATAACCTGCAGATTTTAGAGAATCTGTAATTCTATCAGTGACGATTCCACCAAGACCAATCATAAATTTAGTTTCCGGGTGACCAAGTAGATAAGATATCTCTCTGGATTCTA
This sequence comes from Candidatus Aerophobota bacterium, assembly GCA_030607765.1. The sequence continues at coordinate 1,442 of JAUWJJ010000120.1, read as the reverse complement.
CTGTTGATGATTCCAGGCCACCTGCATCTATTATCTCATAAGAAGTAATGCCGTATTCTTTCATAGCATCTAAGATACCCTGTGTCCTCACAACTCCATACATAGCTCCGGGCACTTCCACAGGTAGGGCAACATGAGCTTTAGTTAAATCCCATCCAAGCTCCTTTGCTTTTTCAAATAGTCTTCTAGCTACCATAAGACCGGCGCGTCTCTCGCTCTGACCTATGTAACAAAGCCTGGCATTGCCCGCTGCACCTTTGGTATCATCATTGTTAATACCAATTACATTGATCCCCATAGCAAGTGCATCTGCGACAGGTTTGTCCCAGGCAGTGTCATCATTTATGACTACAGCTATACCATCAGGTTTCATTGCAGTTGCTTCTCGGAATCTTTTTGTTTGTAAGGGAAGATCTCCTCCGCATAAATCAATGTCAGCCTTACAACCCAATTCTTCACATGCATCAAGCATACCTTTGTGCACTACAGCCCAGAAAGGATCATCTCCACCATGTGTAACTAAACGAAAATACATTCCTTCACCGGGCTTTTGGGCTGCTGTTGCAGTTGTCCAACCAATACTTAGAGTTGCAAGAAGAGCTACCATTATTAATATAATTACTACCTTATTTTTCTTTATAGCCATTTTTTCTCTCCTTCTTTTTGGCTTATTTCATTTTCTCCTGAAAGCTCCCGAAAAGAAAGATTAATCTTTCAATACTTCTCTCTTTAGAAAGCTTCCTTTTCCCCAAGATAGATTGGCTTATCTATTCTTGACCACCTCCTTTTCAGACCTTTATTTCTGTTTTCCCTTTACTTTCAAATATTTTCTTAAATTTCGCTGGACAACTTCGCTAATATCAGTGTTATTCCTCCTGCATCTGTAGGAGGCCTATCCGGTTTCTTATAATTTAAAAATTCTATCAACCTTTTTCTATAATTCATCTTCTAATTATATTAATCTTTCTATAATGATTTTTCTTCCCCTAATTTTTGAAGGAAAGAATAAATCTATTGATAATTTAACAGACATGTTTTTCCTGTCAAGATACCAAGGGTGTCTTGGGAAAAATTATTTTGAACTTTCTGGCAGGATGATAAGGGCTGGGATAATGAAATGAGCTTAACTGGCAATTTTCTTTAAAACATTTATCCAGCGGTTGTTATTTTTAGAAGCTTTGTGTTTTTCCCCGGCAGCTAATATTAAGATATCCCTGTGCTTAATTTTTTCCTTTTCGGAAACTCTGGTATATCTTAAATCACCCTTGCGCAAATCTCTTAAGCTAATTTCAACAATATCGGCCAACTCGCCATCTCCAAGGATGATGAATTCTCTTTCCCCCTTTTGATATTCCTTTAGATTTAAGATTTGAATCTTAGCTTTTATCTGTTTTAAAGAATCAATGGTTCTGCGAGCATACCAATAAGATTTTTTAGCTTTC
>JAUWJJ010000104.1 GCA_030607765.1 Candidatus Aerophobota bacterium | reverse complement strand
TAGTTTATAATGAAAAATCTCTTGATGAGTTTATCAAAGAGACAGAAGATACTTCAGAGAAACGTCCTGTCCTGATAGACAAATTTTTAGAAGGTGCTGTTGAAGTGGATGTTGACGCAGTATCTGATGGCGAGATTACGATAATTGGCGGTATTATGGAACACATAGAAGAAGCGGGCATTCATTCAGGAGATTCCGCTTGCGTCTTACCGCCACATACGTTAGGTGACAATATCATAGATACTATAAGGGAATATACCTATATAATATCTAAAGAATTAAATATCAAAGGATTATTAAATATACAGTTCGCTGTAAAAAACGATATCGTTTATGTTTTAGAAGTCAATCCCAGGGCCTCAAGGACAGTGCCTTTTGTAAGTAAGGCAACAGGAATTCCTTTGGCAAAGAAAGCAGCTAAGGTCATGGCCGGAAAAAAACTATCCGAGTGCGGATTTTTAGAAGAAAAAAAAGTAAGCCATATAGCTGTTAAAGAATCTGTATTGCCTTTCTCAAGATTTTCTGGTGTGGACATACTGCTTGGCCCGGAGATGAAGTCAACAGGTGAGGTGATGGGTATAGATTATTCATTTGGAGTTGCTTTCTATAAGTCTCAAATTGCCGCAGGCCAGGCCCTTCCTACTAGCGGCAAGGTTTTTATAAGCGTTAAAAACGACGATAAAAGAGATATAGTATTTATTGCTAAGAAACTTTATGATATGAATTTTGAAATCATTGCCACAAAAGGGACAGTTAGGGTCCTGCGTTCTAACAACATTGAAGTAAAAATGGTTGGTAAAATTGGAGAAGGTGATGTCAGAATTTTAGAACTCGTAACCACGGGCCAGATAAAACTTATTATCAATACCCCTTCAGGGCAAAAAGGCCAATCCGATATGAAACCCATTAGAAACTCAGCAGTTATGCGAGGGATACCCTGTATAACTACAATTCAAGGTGCCCAGGCAGCTGTCAATGGAATAGAATCCATATTAAAAGGTGATTTTTCGGTTAAATCCATTCAGGAATATATAGGAGACAAAGAATGTATAAAGACTGAGTAGCCATTTTAGATTTTGGTTCTCAATATACCACCTTTATATATTTACCTCAACCTTTCTTGTTAAATGTCAGTGTTTGACCCCAGCCGCGTTAAACACATTATTATAAAGTCATTTGTTTGACAGTCACTTTGAATTTGTTATTATCAACAGACAGATAAAAGTTAAAACCTACTCAATGATTAGCGGCAACTATCTGTTTTGAGAGGATAACTATGATTGCTGTTGTAGATTATGGAATGGGAAATCTTAAAAGCGTAGAAAAGGGGTTAAAAAAAGTAGGATGTGAGGTTTTGATTACCAGGGATTTTGCTAAAATCAAGGAATCTCGGGGATTAGTTTTACCGGGAGTAGGCTCTTTCAGGGATTGTATGAGAAATCTTAAAGAGAGAGAACTAATTCAACCCATTCTTAATTTTGTTGCCTCTGGTCGTCCTTTTTTAGGAATTTGCCTTGGCATGCAAATCCTCTTCAGTGAAAGTGAAGAGTTTGGTAAGTCCAGGGGTCTTAATATAATAAAGGGTAGGGTAGTTCATTTTCCTCTACAAAAGGAAATAAAAATTCCTCATATGGGCTGGAATACCGTAAAAATTAAGAAAACCTGTCCTTTGCTAAAAGATACTCCTGATGAATCTTACTTTTACTTTGTTCACTCCTATTATGTAGTCCCTGATGATAAAGGGGTAATAGCTACTACCACTTATTATGGCGTCGAGTTTGCCTCCAGTGTATGGAAAGATAACATTTTTGCTTGCCAGTTCCACCCTGAAAAGTCTCAAAAGTTAGGATTGAAAATTTTAAGAAAATTTGGAAATCTAACTAAAAATGTTAACTAAGAGAATAATCCCTTGTTTAGATGTTATGGAGGGAAGAGTAGTTAAGGGGATAAATTTTGTAAAGCTCAAAGATGCAGGTGACCCTGTAGAAAATGCCAAAATTTATGAGGGTGAGGGGGCGGATGAGCTTACTTTCCTGGATATTACCGCTTCCCCTGAGAGAAGAGATATCATTATTGATGTGGTAGAAAAAACTGCCGAGGAAGTTTTTATGCCCCTTACTGTAGGAGGCGGGATAAGGAATCTGAAAGATATTCGTAATCTTCTCAATGCCGGCGCTGATAAGGTTTCCATTAATACAACAGCGGTAAGGGACCCTTACTTAATAAAAAGAGCAGCTGAGAAATTTGGCAAACAGTGTATAGTGGTAGCTATAGATGCTAAAGAGGTAAACCCCGTTAAATATTCGCTATCTAACAGGGTAAATAGTAATTTTCAGTGGGAAGTTTATATTTATGGGGGAAGAACTCCTACGGGAATTGATGTCCTAAAATGGGCCAGGAAAGTTGAAGAGTTAGGAGCTGGAGAAATCCTTTTAACCAGTATGGATAAAGATGGAACAAAAGAAGGTTATGATATTAATCTCACCAGGACCGTTGCCGATCTGGTTAACATTCCGGTAGTAGCATCAGGAGGAGCGGGAACTCTGGAGCATATCTATGAGGTGTTTAAAGAGGGAGAAGCTTCCGCTGCCTTGATTGCCTCTATATTTCATTATAAAAAATATACTATAGGACAGACAAAAAAGTATTTAAAGCAAAGAGGGATTACGATGAGGATATAAACCCCGTTAGATGTTTGCTATCTAACGGGGTAGATAAGGAGAAAATTTTGCCTCAAAAACCCTTTAAGGAAATGGTGGCCATATTAGATTTTGGTTCTCAGTATAATCAGTTAATTTTGAGACGGGTAAGGGAAAGTAAAGTTTACTGTGAGCTTTTTCCTTACGATATATCAGCCTCAAAGCTTGCCCGGTTAAAGCCCAGGGGAATTATTCTTTCCGGTGGCCCGGCCAGTGTATCTGAAGAAAGTTCTCCCCTGCCCAGCCTAAAGATTTTTCAGCTTGGAATTCCCATATTAGGTATCTGCTATGGTGCGCAGCTTTTGGCTCATCTTTTTGGAGGAAAGGTTCTTCCCTCTCAAAGAAGAGAATATGGGAAAAGCGATCTCTACATTGATGATCATCAGGATTTGTTTTACCAGCTCCCTCAATATACAGTGGCTTGGATGAGCCATAAAGACCAGATAGTAAATCTTCCCTCTGATTTTAAAGTTATAGCTCATACTGAGAATTGCAAAATAGCCAGTATGAGAGATAAAAAAAGAAAGATTTATGGAGTTCAATTTCATCCCGAGGTAGTTCATACACCTCAGGGAGGAAAAATAATTCAAAATTTTCTCTTTAAGGTTTGTGGATGCTTGGGTGATTGGACAATGAGCCACTTTGTAAATCACTCTATTGATAAGATAAAAAAGAAGGTGGGCAGGAGTAGGGTAATTTGTGCCTTAAGTGGAGGAGTTGATTCTTCAGTAACGGCTATGCTGATAAACAAAGCTATTGGGAAAAACTTAGAGTGCATATTTGTTAATAATGGTCTTCTTCGCCAGGGAGAGATAGAAGATGTGATAAATACCCTTAGAGAATACTTTCATTTTAATCTTCACTATGTTAATGCGGAAAATAGGTTTTTAACCAAGCTTAAGGGAGTAGTTGATCCAGAGAAAAAGAGAAAAATTATTGGGGATGAGTTCATTAAGGTCTTTGTAGAGGAGGCTAAGAGATTAGGGAAAATAGATTTTTTAGCTCAAGGAACCCTTTATCCTGATATAATTGAATCACGCTCAGCTAAAGGGGGACCTTCTACCACTATTAAATCTCATCATAATGTGGGAGGTTTACCTGCCAAGATGCACCTTAAGCTAATTGAACCCTTGAAGGATTTGTTTAAGGATGAGGTGAGGGTTTTGGGAAAAGAGTTGGGTCTCCCGAAAAGAATTATTAACCGACAGCCTTTTCCTGGGCCCGGTCTTGCTGTAAGAATTGTGGGTGAGGTTACCCGGGCTCGTTTAAAGATTTTGCGTGAGGCTGATATTAGAATGAGGGAAGAGATGGAATCCTACCAGGGTTATTCTCAAATCTGGCAATCTTTCCCTGTTTTATTAGCGGTAAAAAGTGTGGGAGTGATGGGGGACAAGCGCACCTATGAGTACACTATTGCTCTTAGAGTAGTGGCCAGTTTAGATGGAATGACTGCTGATTGGGCTCACCTTCCCTATGATCTTTTAGAGAAAATATCCCACCGTATTATTAACGAGGTTGAGGGAGTAAACAGAGTGGTTTACGATATTAGTTCTAAACCACCCAGCACTATTGAGTGGGAGTAAATTCAACGTTCAAAATCCGAGGTTCTACATCTACATACAACGTTAGTTGGGTTCTTTAAGGTAGCCACAGGCTTTAGTCTGTGTCTTATTTGAGGAGATGACAATGCTTCAGGTTAAAATCTGCATCAGCTTAAAAGAAGGAGTAGCTGATCCTCAGGGAATAACTATAAAGAATGCTCTAAATTCCTTAGGGTATCAGGGAGTTGGGAAAGTTAGGATGGGTAAGTATCTACAGCTAAAGTTAAATGTTAAGGATGAAAAAGAGGCAAGAAGAGAAGTTGAAGATATGTGCAAGAAGCTTTTAGTAAATCCAGTGATAGAAAATTATACTTACGAGATCCAAGATATTGGTAAGGGTAGTAAGGGTAGCCGCGAGGCTCAGAGCCTGCGTAGCTTTTGGTAAATTAAGTGAGGAGATAGAGAAGGATAAGATGAGATTTGGAGTGGTTGTTTTTCCTGGATCAAATTGTGATTATGACTGCTATTATGTGATAAAAGAGGTAATGAGGCAAAGTGTTAGCCTTATCTGGCATAAAGAGAAAAATTTAAAAGGTTACGATTGTATCGTGCTTCCCGGAGGATTCTCTTATGGAGACTATCTGCGCACAGGAGCTATTGCCAGATTTAGCCCGGTAATGAAAGGGATGGGAAGATTTGCTCGGGAGGGAGGATTGGTGATTGGGATATGCAATGGCTTCCAGATTCTGTTAGAGGCAGGTATTTTACCTGGTGCAATGAGAAAAAATAGTAGTCTTCATTTTATCTGCAGGTTCGTATATGTTCGAGTAGAAAACAATGACACTCCCTTTACCCGCATCTTTCAAAGGGGACAGGTTTTAAAGATTCCCATTGCTCATTTTGAGGGAAACTACTATGTGGCTCCTCAAAATTTAAAAAAGCTAAAAAAGGATAACCGGATAGTTTTTAGATACTGTGATAAAGATGGTAGGCTATTAAAAGAGGCAAATCCCAATGGTTCCGTAGGAGCTATAGCAGGAATATGCAGTGAAGGAGGCAGT
>JAUWJJ010000102.1 GCA_030607765.1 Candidatus Aerophobota bacterium | reverse complement strand
CGATAGCCTTTAGAATAATAATCCTGCGGGTCTATATAATCCTTCCACCTTAGTATATATCCATAGTAATATCTTGCTACTGGCAAACTTCTTTGATAATATGTTGTTTCCTCTTGCCAGTTAGCTCCGTAATAGCCATATCCATAGTCATAAATACTTGCATAGCCAGTCGTAACTGCTTCATTATATCGATACCACTGGATCTGGTCGTGGCTGATAAGTATGGCATTTCCTCCTATCGAAGCAGCAATATTATTGACCTTCTCTGTTGACATATTCATATCTGTAAGCGGTGTCTGAGTGATAAGAATTTGTGCAATAATTATGAAATCCCTTTTTGGCAAAAATCCATTGTATACTGTGATGTCTTTAGGACTTGTGGGCTTAAAATTGTAATCAGGATGTTTATTAATATCTACCCTTGCAGCAAAGCAAGAACAAAGCGATACTACTAAAATTAACATACATGTTTTTTTCATGATTTCCCCCTCCCAAATGTTCAATTTTACTTATATACCAAAAAACCATAAAAGTCAAAAAGCTTTTAAAATCTATCGGTTCCCTATACAAAATTTTATGGTAAATAATTGCAGATATATGGTAATACCGCATATCCACCAAAGGGGACATTGTTCCCATAGCCCCCTTCTCTTCTTGATTTGTTCAACAGGGATATGGCAATAGTGATAAAATCTAGGATGAAGAATCGTTATATAGAGTGAGGTTCATATACCATTGAGGTTTGCTCTATAATTAACGGGAAGCCGGCTAATCCCGGCTTCCACTCGCCTCAATTACCCTGTAACCCAGCCAGCCTCTTCCTTGCATCCTCTACTTCAGCTATGCCTGGATCAGCGTTCTTCCAGAGGGAGAGGAATTTTTCTTATCTTTAAAAACTATAGCCCATCCCAACTCCTGCTTCTATTCCTCCAATATTTATCTTGAAATCAGCTGGTTTTATCTTGCAGTAAGAATAATTTACATAAAGGTCAACCAACAAGCCTCCAGTTACTTTCACATAACTCCCTATTTTTCCTATATAGCCTAATCCACCTTTACTCACATCACCCAAGGGATTAGACTCTTCATACAGGTAATAATTGACGCCCAATCCTAGATAAGGCGCAAATTTACCCGTTGGAAATTCATATTTTAGTCCGCCACCGATTGGAATAAGCTTTATTTCCGTGTCTTCTTGAGTGAATGTAAGTTTCCCTTTCTTTGTAAAATAATTTCCTCCTACCCAAATTGACAAGTTTTTTAAAACCCCAACTGAAATTTCCCCTCCAATTGAAAACCCACCGCCATAAATATCTTTAAATGCCTTCTCGGATGGATAAAAGTAACCTCCTTTTATTTCAATTTTTATATCTAATCCATAAGAAATTCCCAATACAATATTAAGAGCTATGAACAATAAAATTAATCTCTTCATTTTCATCTCTCCTAGCGGATCTCTATAGATACCTCTTTGCCCAATCGACACTTGAAGTTAACCGCCTATAACATTTAGCGGTATGTCATATCTCTACTAACTCGTCTATGCCAATATTTAAATGTGTTTGCATCTAACTCAGCAAGTGCAGTGTATTCATTTCCTTCTAGAAGAAAAATCAGATATTTTTCAATGTTTCTATTTTGTGGATTTTTCTCCCAACTTAGACTATTTATGTATTCCACTTGAGAAAGGGACCTATTTTCAACCTGTACCCCGGAGAAATTTTGGGGCGGGTGTATTGGCGGTCGCTTCACATGGAGATTAATATGAAAGACTTGAGGGCTATTGTCTGCATCATCACTGGAAATATTAATTTTCCCATTATATCTCCCCTCTACTAAGGATGAAATATCTACCGACACTTTTATGGTGTCCCACTCTCCATAAGAAATCCCACTTTTCGGTCTTGTAGTTATCCAGCTTTTATCTGGCGTCATTTTGTAGCTGAGAGATCCTCCTGCCGAATTCTTAATATCAAAATATTTAGGAGCAGGATTTGAAAGTCCTTCCATTCTTTTAAAAGAATGCTTCGTTTTATTTAGCTGGATTCTTGCAGCGTCTGGAATGATATTAATGACCGCATATGACCAATATAGAAGGCTATAATTGAGAATCTTATTCAAGCTATAATATGCATCATAGCTACCTGCCCAGCCCATATTTATATGTACAGTTTTCGTATTACCAGAAATAAAATAACCGTCTACTACTACGGCATGCCCTTCATTAATGTTTTTATATATCGCTAGCGCAACAGGTCTTAGTAAATTCCTTTGCTTCTTCATCTCACCAAACCAACGATTATAACTGTAGTAGTATCTATATATAGTTCTCACTCCAGGCTTATACTTGAAGAAGGTTCTTAATGCATAAGGAGCTTTCCTCAAATCTGCACCAGATCCTTCTGGAGAATAATCCATATCTACAGATACACCGACCTCATAAGATAATTCTGCGACTGCATCTTTTTCCCGCTCGGAGTCATAATCACCAGTCAAATTCGGCATATAGTCCCAGTCATAACTGTCCGAAAATGTGGCATTAAGCCTTCTACCACCTTTACTCCACCAATATGAATAACTGCCCTTGCCTTTTTTGGGCCACTTATAAAACCTAACAATTTGAGCTAATGCCGTTGCTGTACACCCCACATAACTCTTTTCGTTACTTAATAAAGGGCAACGTTTGTTAAATGGAAAACCTTGGTCCCATTTTGTTTTCAGTAAGGGTGAAGCCGTTACTGCTGTAAGGCTTACGTCTCTTTCTTTTAATGCGAATTTCATAATTCCCCTCTCTTCTTCTTCCTGAGCAGACTGAGAGTCCTGAACTTCTGCATCATCCAATTCTATCCGTAGCGGTCTATTCCAGTTTGCACTTTTCTCCTTCATAACCTTATCTATTTCTTTCTCTTCTTCTTGATTGAAACCAAGTTTTTGAATCTTTACATCATTCAACTCTTTTAGTAACGGCCTATTCCAGTTTTCCCGATTTTCATTTATAGCTGCTTCGATGCTTTTTTCATTACCTTCTTTATAAATCTCTAGGTAGTCAATAGCATTTTTCAGTTCTTCCATGACCATTAGTTCATATCCAGACGATTTAGAATAAAAGTCTGACACGATAGAAAACGAGATAAGTGGCGAGAGTTCTTTATAAGATGAAACTACAATATGTCCATGCGGGTCTAAATGATATATCTCACACAGGAGTTGTCCCTTATAAACAACATGCTCCAGGCCCATTATTTGATATTCCCCGTCTTTATTCTGAAAGGGAATTTTATTAATTAGAATTAGCCAATGTTGGGCAACCAGGTTTGTTTCAATAGCTGACGCAGGTGTTAGTTGATAACCCAATAGAAAAGAAGACAAGCACAAAGAGGCGACGAATAAAATGAAAGTTTTTTTCATGATACCCCCCAATCTTTCATTATCCTACTTATTTATATGCATAGAGATCCTAGAAGTCAATCCATAATGGTTAAATATTCCCTTTTTGTCATATTATTTCACATTCAATTCTCGCAGCATGCTTTATTTTAAGGGTGGAAATACTCCGAGGGCTTAGCCCCCCCAGGCCCTCCCTATTAATTAGTAAATATATCATTGCTGTCTTATTAAAAAATTCAAAAGTCTTGTAAATTATTGAAAATAATAACGACTCTCGTAAACAATTGAATTTATTCGAGTTATAACTGGACACTTGTGTATATATATAATGTATCGGGGAACCCATTTTGATTCTGAGTACAAATGCTGTGAGTTTTGGGGGTTGAGCCTCTCTATGAGGCTCTCAGGGCGTCCTGGGGGGTATTTCTCTACTACCCCGCCGCCTCAATTGCCCTTCAACCCAGCCAGGCTCTTCCTGGCATCATCAATATCAGGCAGACTTATACAGTATAGCAAACGCTTACCTAAATATTTGCCCGCTTCTAACCAGGGTTCCGCTCTTATTGAATTCTCTTCTTGTAATATATTTCTTTATTACCTGGAGTATTATCTCTCCATACAATATGAATTTCACCAGTTAGATAAGTCGCTATTTTCGGCGTAGTTGAAGCCCCTCCATTCCAGCTCAACCTCTTGGTAGTCCAAGCCACACCCCCATTAGTGCTCCTCTTGTAATATATTTCATAATTCCCCGGAGATAAGTCGTTCCAGACAACATAAATGTTGTTTCCCGTATCTGTCGCTACGGCTGGAGACCCTGATACTCCCGAATTCCAGGTCAGTCTTTTTTTAGCCCAAGTTGATCCTCCATTCGTACTCTTTTTGTAAAACACTTCATAATTCCCGGGGGATAGATCTGTCCAAACCACATGGACATTGTTCCCTGAATCAGAAGTTATCTGAGGATACTTGGATAAACCAGCATTCCATGTCAACCTCTTTGCAGACAGCCAACTGGTGCCTCCATTCGTGCTCTTTATATAATAAATCTCCTCATTACCAGGCGCATTATCTTGCCATACAACATGAATATCATTCCCAGAACCTGTTGCAATTGAGGGAAATCTCGAAGAGCTCGGATTCCACGTCATCCGCTTAGGATTTATCCAGCTTGTTCCTCCATCTGCGCTTCGGGTGTAGTAGCTCTCGTCATTTCCTGGTGTCATGTCATACCAGACGACATGAATATGATTGCTTGTGTCTATGGCTATGGATGGAACCCGGGAATTCCCCGCAAGCTTAGTTATTCTTTTTACAGGAGTCCATGTTGTTCCCCCATCTGCGCTCTTCTTGAAATAAATCTCTTTCCTGCCTGGAGTTTCATCGTCCCAAACAACATAGATATTATCGTTAGTATCTATGGCTACAGCAGGATTTTTAGAATCCCCTAAATTCCAGGTGAGCATTTTAAACTTGGGCCAAGTTGATCCACCGTCTGTACTTTTTTTGTATAAAATTTCAAAATTATTGTTCCTTGCGTTATCCGACCAGACCACATGGATGGTTTTGCTTGAATCAATGGCTAAGGATGGGTTATTCGATTCACCCGAAATCCATGTGAGTCTTTTTGTACTATTCCAACCTATTTTTGCAAAGTTGGCGGTAATGTTTTTATCCTCGTCCATCGTGATTGTGATAGGATCATCTGTCTCATGCCCGGATGGCACATCTCCGCTCCAGTGTGAAAAAATATAATCGGTATCCGAAATAGCATCGACTTCCACAATTGCTCCACTATTATATGAATGTGTGCCAGGAGAAGGATCAGTCGTTCCACCTGATGAGGTAGAAATTGCTAAAGAATACGTTGTTACCCCTGCTTCGGTCGTAAAATCCCACAGCCAACTAAAATAGGTTGCAAAAGAGTTCTTTGCTCCAATCT
>JAUWJJ010000193.1 GCA_030607765.1 Candidatus Aerophobota bacterium | reverse complement strand
AACTCTGAAGCTTTAGATTTTCCTTAATTCCTAATTGAGACCACATTTTTTCTGCCGATTGAGGAATAAAGGGGTAAAGAAGAATGGCTAATATTCGAAGTACTTCCAGTAAATTGTAAAGAACGGTATTCAGCCTTGTCTTTTCTTCTTCTTTTTTAGCTAAACGCCAGGGAGCACATCTATCTATATACAGATTTGCCTCTCTAACTATCTCCCAGATCTTAGATAAGGCATTGGAAAAGGAAAGATTTTTCATTGACTGTTCTAAGAAAGGGAAAATATCATCAATTTTTTCTCTTATCTTCCTATCTTCTTTTCTTTCCCCAGAAGGAGAAGGAACTTTCCCTCCACAGTATCTTATCACCAAAGGTAAGGTTCTATTTAGCAAATTCCCCAGATCATTAGATAGGTCACTGTTTACTCTTTTAATGAAAAGAGGGTAAGAGAAATTCCCATCCTCACCAAAGGGAACCTCTCTCAAGAGAAAATACCTCAGACAATCTGCCCCATAATTATCTACCAGCTCTAAAGGATCAACTACATTTTTTTTGGATTTGGACATCTTTTCCCCTTTTATCTTCCACCAACCATGAGCAAAGACCATCCCGGGAAGCTCCAGGTTTAAAGCCATCAAAAGAGCAGGCCAGATAATGGCATGAAATCTTAAAATATCTTTTCCCACCAAATGAACATCGGCCGGCCAGAACTTAGAGAATCTGGAATCGCTCTCTAAATAATCCAGAGCTGAGACATAATTAATTAGAGCATCAACCCATACATAAATTGTGTGCTTGTCATCTATGGGGCAGGGAATACCCCATTTTAAGTTTAGCCGGGTAACACTTAGATCTTTTAATCCCCTTTTAACAAATTCTACAACTTCGTTCATTCGAGTAGAGGGGAAAACAAAATTGGGATGAGTTTTAAAGTAGGAAAGTAAGGGTTTTTGATAATGGGAGAGTTTGAAGAAATAACTTTCCTCTTTAATCCTTTCTACCTTTCTGCCACATTCTGGACACAAACTATCCTCTTTTAGTTGAGATTCCAACCAGAAACTCTCACAGGGAACACAGTACCATCCCTCATATTTACCCTTATAGATATCCCCTTTTTCGTATAATTCTAAAAAGATTTTCTTTACTATTTGTGTATGACGAGCCTCTGTGGTACGGATAAAATCATCGTAAGAAATGTAAAGACTTCCCCATAGCCCCTTAAAGTTAGCTGACATTTTATCAGCCAGCTCAATGGGAGTAAGATTATCTTTCCTGGCTGCCTGAAGAATTTTATTCCCGTGTTCATCGGTTCCAGTAAGAAAAAAAGCATCATAGCCGGCGAGTCTTTTGTATCTAATTAAAGTATCTGCAGCAATGGTGGTATAAGCATGTCCTAAATGAGGAACATCGTTAACATAGTAAACAGGGGTGGTAAGATAAAATTTTCTCATTGAATCTTTCCTCGAAGATTATCCTATCAAATCTCTCTTCAGTGTCAAACTCAGGTAAAATAAAATGGAGTTTTTGACTTTTACTCTAAAAAGATTATAGTATCGGGTTAAAATTTATTAATATTTTCTATCAAGGAAAAAGTAAATGTTTTTCAATAGAAGAATCCCTCTTTTCATCCGAGAATCTTATCATTACGATTCAAGAGCTTCTGTTTTATGGGGCATATTCTATGGATTATCCTTGGTGTTTTTCCCAGTTATTGCCAGAAAAATAGGTGCCAATTCTTTTCAGATTGCTCTTTTAACTGCTGCTCCCTTCATGGGATCTTTATTCACTCTTTACTGGTCTCGTTTGTCTAATAGATCAAATAAAATGCAATTTTTTATCTGGATTAAAATTTTAGCAAGAACAGTGCTTTTCTTAATGTTTTTCGCTGTTAGCCCCTGGGTTTTTATAATTATTGTCTTTCTTAATGTGTTCTTTGAGCAAGCAGGAAGCCCTGCCTATACAGGAATAATGAAGGAAATTTATCCTGATAGCTACCGAGGCAGAGCAATGGGATATATCCGAGCAGAACAAGCTATATCAGCTATTTTTGCCTGCTATATAGGAGGAGTATTACTTGATAGAATTAGCTATAGTTACATTTTTCCCTTAGCAGCAATAACTGGGCTCCTTTCTCTTGTCTTTTTTGCAAAAATTAAAGTAAAGAATGAGCCTAAAGTAGAAAATGTTAAAAAGCAGGGACTTATCCCTTCCGAAGCAATAGATATATTTAAAAAAGATAGACGTTTTTTTATTTATTCTCTCATCTTTTTTACCTATGGATTTGGCAATCTTCTTGCTATGCCTCTTTATCCCATTTTCCTTGTGGATATCTTACATGCTTCCAATTCTTTGGTAGGAAAATTAGGTAGTTTATCTTCTCTTTTTTGTATAATCTCTTATATCTTTGGGGTGAAATATATAGATAAAAAAGGGCCTTTAAAATCATTAACTATCTGTTTTTTACTGTCAAGTTTTATTCCTCTTCTTTATTCAACTTCATTTAATTTATCCTTTATTATTTTAGCAAGTATAATCTTTGGACTCAATGTTGGCAGTAGTGAGTTAAGCCGGATTAACTACATTATCAAAATTAGTAAAACTAAAAATGTTCAAACCTATTGGGGAATTGACTTTACTTTAATGGGCATAAGGGGACTTATTGCTCCCTTCATTGGGGTGGGACTAATGAACCTTTTGGGAATAAGAACAGCTTTCTTTATTGCCTTTGCAGTAGTTTTTACCTCTTTTATCCTTATAAAATTATTCCGCTTTAGCTATGGTAAACCCCGTTAGATGTTTGCTAAAGGATGCCACAGACCTCGGAGGCTGGTGAAAAAGTGGTTTTTGTAGAGGTTTCATTTATGAACTCGCCTCATTATTTATGGAAGGGACAAGTACTATGGCATTTTTAGTGGGGTAGCCTATGCTAATTTAGTAGCACAATGCACTGCTAAGGTTACTGCTGAGATTACTGCTAAATCCACTGTTAAAAAGAGAAATAGAGAAATTGCCGAAGAACTGGAGAAAATATTAATTGAAAAAGGAGGGAAAGAAAAAATAACTGAGTTTATAAAAAGGCTAAAAGAAGAGTAATTTCTTCCTAATTTGTTTCGGGGAACATTTAACTTAAGATCAGGCAGGTATTGCCTTTTTTCTTGCTATTATCTCATAAACACCAAAAGAGGAGGCAAATTCATGTAAGTTAGTCTCTCTTGTGCCATTT
>JAUWJJ010000091.1 GCA_030607765.1 Candidatus Aerophobota bacterium | reverse complement strand
TAACGCAGTTAGTTTAGTTAGTCTGATTTTGGGAAATGTCAAATGTTGAGACCTGACCCCACCTTCTCTACTCGTATCTTAATGCCTCAACAGGGTTCATTTTTGAGGCTTTGTTAGCTGGGTAAATTCCAAAGAAAAGCCCAACCAGAGTGGAAAAACTTAAAGCTATAACTATTGCCCAAAAAGAGATTAAAGTAGGCCATCCTTGAATAGAGGCAATGAGACTTGAGGTTACCCATCCAAGAGCTATCCCTATTGCTCCTCCAACAAGACACAAAATCACAGATTCGGATAAAAACTGAAGGAGAATATCCTTTCTTTTAGCTCCTATAGCCATTCTAATTCCAATTTCCCTGGTCCGTTCAGTAACCGAGACAAGCATTATGTTCATAATGCCAATTCCTCCTACTAAAAGTGAGATTCCTGCGACACTAGCCAGCATAATGGTAAAAACCTCCATAGTACTTTCCATAGTGGAGAGAAGCTGTTCCTGACTCCTAATGCGATATTTAGCGTCATCTTGAAATTTCTGATAGAGAATGGCATCAATTTGCTCTACAGCATCGTTAGTACTTTCTTCATCCTGGGCTTGAATCGAAAAACTTGTAACATATTTGACATTAAGAAGTCTATTCTGAGCGGTGGTAACGGGGACATATGTTTGATTATCAAAGTTAGAAAACATTACCTGCCCTTTAGATTCCATTATCCCAATAACACGAAATTTATACCTGCTCAAGGAGGTATTTATAATAATGTCTTTCCCCAGAGGATCTCCCTTCCCAAATAATTCATTGGCTACCTCCTGGCCTAACACAATAACAGTGCGAGAGTTTTTTATATCCCGTGAATCGATGAACTTACCCCTTTCTACCCAAAAATTCATAACCTCCTGATACTCAGGAGTAACTCCATTAACCCTAATTTCTAAATTTTTGTCCTTATACTGAATCAAAAGAGTTTTCCGGATTATGGGCACCACTAATTTCACTGCCGAAGCCCTCTTGCGAATTTCTTCTCCTTCCTCAATGGTAAAAGCCTCAGTAAGTATTTGAGCTCTACTGCCGGAAAATCCTCCCCTCCTTCCTGGCGTAACAGTTATGAGATTTGTTCCCAGACCTCTGATTCTTTCCGAAATAGATTCCTGGGAGCCTTGAGTTATGGAAACAACAGTGATAACCGCTACTATTCCAATGATAATCCCCAACATAGACAGAAAAGACCTCATTTTATTGGTATTTATCCCATCCAATGCGGCCTTAAAGTTTTCCGTAAATTCCATTTTTTCTCCTAAAATCTATTTACTATTCAGCCACCAAGACACAAAGACACCAAGATAAATGCGTAAATGT
The DNA here is from genome assembly GCA_030607765.1 of Candidatus Aerophobota bacterium. The sequence continues at coordinate 4,249 of JAUWJJ010000091.1, read as the reverse complement.
GTGAATAAGTAAAACGCATTTACGTTTCTACTCCACGCATTAACAGATCAACGAGATTATATCACTTCTTTGTGCCTTGGTGACTTAGTGGCTGAACTGTTACCAATTATGTTAAGTGGTTAATTTCTTCTTTCTCAAGCAGCCCATCTTTTATGTGAATTATCCTTTCTGAATATTCAGCTACATATCTTTCGTGAGTTACGACAATCAGGGTATGTCCTTCACTGTGCAGTTTTTGAAAAATTTCAATAATACCTTGACCAGCCTTGCTATCAAGATTCCCCGTGGGCTCATCAGCTAAAATAAGAGAGGGGTTATTAACCAGAGCCCTGGCTATGGCAACTCTTTGCCTTTCGCCCCCGGAGAGCTCATTGGGTCGATGGTAAAGACGATGAGATAATCCCACTTTTTCCAGGGCTGCCTTAGCTCTTTTTATTCTCTCCCTCGTCTTCACTCCTGCATAAATGAGAGGAAGTTCAACATTGCGAAGGGTTGTAGAACGAGAAAGAAGGTTGAACTGCTGGAAGACAAAGCCTATTTTTTTATTTCGCACTTCTGCCAGCTCATCATCATTTAACTTTCCTACTTCCTTCCCATCCAGAAAAAATTTTCCCGAGGTGGGTCTATCTAAACAGCCAATGATATGCATCAGGGTAGATTTACCCGATCCTGAAGGTCCAGCAATAGAGACAAAATCTCCTGCCTTTATCCTTAAACTTATACCTCGTATAGCTTTTATCTTTACTTCCCCAACCCTATAAACTCTTTTGATATCGCTTGCTTGAATCATACTTTAATCCTGATAAATTGTAGTGTAGGTCTTTAGAGCCGATAATTGTAGTGCAGGTCTTTAGACCTGCCAGAATTAGGCAGACCTGAAGGTCTATACTACTTTACTTTTTTACGTCTTACATTTTACCTTCTATTAGTGTCTTCTTGATGGAAGGAAAGGAGATCCGCCCCCTCTCTGTGGGTTTTCCTCAGCTTCTTTTTGTTTTCTTCTAATCTCAATGAGCTTTTGCAACCCCGAGAAAAGAACCAATTCTCCTTCCTTCAAACCGCTTTTAATCTCAACATTTGTGCCATCTGAAATTCCCACAGCGATATGTTTAAGAGAGGGTTTCCCCTCCTCAAGTATTGCTACAAATTTTTCTTTACCTTCTTCATTAACCGCCTCTACCGGCAAAATAAGTACATTTTTTGCCTTCCCCACAATGATATCTGCACTGGCAGTAAACCCTGGTTTTAGCTTCGGGTCAGCTTTTTCAAGTTCTATTTTAACCTCAATTACTATCAGACCTGAAGAAGTGGTAGTTTCCGGGGCAATCTCTACAACTTTTCCAAGAAAAACCTCATCTGGATAGGCATCTATAGTTATTCGGGCTTTATTTCCTATCTGAATTTGAGAGATGTCAACTTCATCTACACAAACATCAGCAAATAACGTGCCTGTATCTATAAGCCGCAGGATATCTTTTGAAGCAGAAATAGTTTGAGTGGAGACAACTTCTTTTTCTTCTGCATATATTTTCGATACCACACCGGGAAAAGGGGCTTTCAACAATGTATCCTCTAAATCTTTTTTTCTAAGTTGAAGTTCCAGCTCTCTCTCTTTTACCTGTCTCTGACTTTCTTCAATTACATTTTTAGGAGAGCTCACCTTGGCTTTCTTTAACTCTGATTCTGCTTCCTTTAAGGCATTTTCTGCCCGAAGGAGGGAAAGTTTTTCCTGATCATCTTCAAGTCGGGCAAGAATTTGCCCTTCTTTTACATAATCTCCCTCATCAACCATAATTTGCTTGAGTCTACCTGATCTATTAAATCTCAGACTTCCATATTTTAGCGGTGAAAGATAACCTGTTGCTGAGACTATTCTGGTAATATTCCCTCTTTTAGCAATTACCACAGATTCCTTCAAATTAGATTTTTCTTCTTTTGAAAGAGGAAATATCCTAATTAGAGCTATTCCTCCCAGAACTAATACTACAGCTATTGTCATCCATAAAAACCATTTTTTTCTCACTTACCCCTCCATAGTTTTTAAAGCTCTTTTCCTATGCTTTTTAATAATTCTGATCTGGTAAGTTCGCAGTCCAACAGAGCCTCTAATAGCTCTATCTGTGCTTGTTTGAAATTAATTTCTTTTTCTCTGAGCTCATCTTTAGTAATGGACCCGCTGGAAAATCTTTCCTGGGCTATACTTAAATCCTTCTGATATATTTCTTTAGAAAGATTAAAAAACTCAATTTGCTTTTCCTTCTCCCAAAGGTTGAGAAAATAGTTCTGAACCTCGCTGGAGATATCTCTTTTAAGCTTTTCAAGGTTAAGTTGGTTTTCTTTAAGTTTTTCTTCTGTTCCCTGAATCTCTGCTTTGCTTTCTCCTCCATCTAAAAGAGGAATCTCAAAAATTAAAGATGCTTTGTACTCCTTTCTTTCCTCATCCTGAAGTTTACTGCCATAGCTGTAACTGTAGCCTCCAGAAAAATTAAGGGAAGGGGATAATTTGCTCTTTGTTAGAGCTAAATCAAGCTGGCAAATCTCTGCTGTTAGTTTTTGTTGCTTTATCTCTACTCGATTCTTCAGGGCTTCTTCAACGGCTTGATTAAGTTCGAGCTTTAGTGGTTCATACTCGTATTCACTCTCTTCTATCAGTTCAACATTAGTTCGAGAATCAATGCCCAGAAGACTTTTAAATTCTATTAAGTATCTTGTTAATTGATTTTGATTTTGAAAAAGTACCTTTTCTGCACTAACTACTTCTAATTGAGCATTCAAGAGGTCCAGCTCATTGGCTAACCCCTTTCTTAGTTTATCTTCAAGAATAATAAGGTTTTCCTTTGCCTGCTCCAGGTGAAGCTTTTCTATTTCAATTTTTCTTTTCTGTTTTAAAATAGTGTAAAAACTTGTTTTAACTTCAAGTTTTAAATGATTTTCCTCCTCCTTTAGAGAAAGCTCATTTTTCCTTAAATCCAAAAGAGATTTCTTTAAGGAAAGATAGGATGAGTTAAGTTTGGGGTGAGGCAGTATTTTTTGAGTAAGAGTAAGGGATAGTAAGGTTGTCTTTAATCTTTCATCCTCCCCCTTTTCTTCTTCTATGTCAAGGCTATAGGTGGTCCCACTTTTGGTGAGCAAATTAGCACTTATATTAGCTTCCGGTCGATAATTAAAGTTATCAATTTCTCCTTTCCAGGTAAGCGGGGCTACTTCTAAATTTGTCTTTAGCTTGAAGGGAGCCTCTTTTTTGGCAACCTCAGATTCCGTACCCTGAAACTGGCTCTCAGTAATCTTAAGGTCAAGATTGCCTTTAAGTGCTTGCTCTATACTTTCTTTCAAGGTTAACTTAACTATATTTTCCTGACACCAGGCTGAGGAGGATAAAAGAAAAATTATAACAGTAATGCTCAAAACAACTCTCATTCATTTTGCCTCTTTATCTTTACCATTTTCTAAAGGGATTTCTCCTCATCTTTCTCAAGCTCACCTCCCAGGGCTTTGATAAAGTTGTTCTTTGTTAGATTATAGCTAAAGAGCGCCTCCAGGGCATCAATTTTTGCTTGAGTGAGCTCAATCTGAGAATCTAACAGGTCCGTAGTGATGATAAGCCCTGCTTTGTATTGAATCTGGGAAATTCGGTAACTTTCTTCCTTTTCCTCCCCATTCCTTCTGGATATCTCTACATTTTTTTCCTCCTCTTTTAAATCGAGAAAGGATGTGGTAATCTCAATGGGAATCTTTTGCTTTAGCTCCTTTAAGCTTACCTGTTTTATCTTAAGCTCTGTCTCTGCCTTTTTTTGCTCGATATCGGAGGTATACTCATTTTGCTTAAGAGTTAAGTTAAGCCTGGCAAGCTCAACCTCATTCTCGGCCTGTCTAATTTCGTATCTATTTTGCAGAGCTTTCTTGATACTCTCCTCAAGGCTTATCTGGAAAGGCTCAAAGGAAAAACTATCGGTAAGCTTGATGGGGGTATCTGTGGATAAGCCCAGAACATAGTTGAAATTCATCTTAACAGTAGTAAGGTCATTCTCGGCTCGGGTTAAGTTAAGCTGAAACAGAGAAAACCTCACTTCAGCCTGCATAGCGTCCAGTTCATTAGCATCACCCAGAGAGAATTTATTCTTTATCATCTGCAGGTTTTCCCTTGCCTGCTCAACAGAGATTTGCTGAATTTGCACTTTTTTTATTGCTTTTAAAACTTCAAAATACTTATTGGGAACTCCCTCCAGAATCAACTGTTTCTTCTTTTCCT
>JAUWJJ010000013.1 GCA_030607765.1 Candidatus Aerophobota bacterium | reverse complement strand
CTGGTAAAGTGGCCGAAAAACAGCCAGATTATCCTCGATCTATCTAAAGTATACCAGAAGGATATGCCTCCGGGGGATGATATAGCCGAATAAGGCCTGGATGGTGAGTTTTTGGTACGTTTTAAAAAAGTAGCTGTTAAACCTTACCATTCGTTCGAAAATTTAGATTTTTTGAGGATGAATTTTGGATTTCACCTAAGGAGTAAAGTAGGTGATGTCATTTTATACAGAAGAGGATGAAATATCCCTGTTAATCTTCTATTGTAATTTTTTTCCAGGGCAGGCTTTGATGCAGATGCCACAAATGTAGTGAGCTATGTTATATTTTTTCCTAAACCAGCCTAATTTTTCAAAACAGGCGAGCCAGTCAAACTCTTCTCTTTTTTCTTTAATGGCTTTAGCCGGACAAGCTTCAAGACAACAAAAACAGGCACTACAGTCCCCTTCAATTCTTTTGTCTATATAGAGGGGCAGATTAGTGAGGACAGTCACCAATCTAATCCTTGACCCAAATTGGGGACTAACTAAAAGGTTGTTCCTTCCTCTCCACCCCAGACCTGCCTCTACAGCTATTTTTTTGTGGGAGAGATGCCCTTTTTGATTCTTCCAGTCTATAGTCTGGGAAGCAGGCATAGGAAGAGCCTGCCAGCCTTGGTTTTGAATAAAATTACTCATTTTTAAAGCCATCCGATCTAACAGGTAATTAACCTGACGATAGTGATGAAGATAAAGTTGAGTAGGATGATCCTGGATATCTTCAATAATTTTATCAGATAGCCTAAAAGCCAAAGATACTCCATATTTTAAATCTTTTAAACTCTGGGGAGAAATACCAATAAAATCTTTCTTCAAAGGCTCAATATCAGTAACTCCAAACAAACATGCCCCTAAGTCTAAAGCTAATCTTTCCAATTGAGAATAATTTTCTTTCTTATCTTGCATTCCTACCTCTTTCCTCTCTCTTTAACCAGATCATTAAAAGAGAAATTGCAGCAGGGGTGACTCCCGAGATACGGGAAGCCTGAGCTAAGGAAGTTGGTCTTATCCGACAAAGTTTTTCTTTAACCTCTCGGGATAGGCCAGGAATTTTCTGAAAATCAAAATCAAAAGAAATTTTCCAATCCTCCATTTTTTTAAATTTTTTCACCTGAGTATTTTGCCTTCGGATGTATCCCTCATACTTAGCCTCAATTTCCACCTGCTCTATTGCATCATCAGAGATTGAATATTTTTTCTTTCTTCCTGCATCATTGAAAACTCTTAGATCTTTATAGATAATCTCGGGCCGGCGCAACAGTTCCTTGAGTGTAAGAGGATTTTTAACAGGAGTGGACCCCAATTTTAAAATTTCTTTATTTACCCAGGGGGAAGGAAATATCTTTACTGAGCTAAGTCTATCAATTTCCTTTTGGATAGTTTTTATCTTTTTCTCCGTTTGCCTGTATTCCTCCTCGCTCACCAAACCTATTTGCCATCCCAATTTATTTAGCCTTAAACCAGCATTGTCCTCTCTTAGCAGAAGGCGATACTCTACCCGAGAGTTAAACATTCTATAGGGCTCCTCAGTTCCTTTGGTTACCAGATCGTCAATTAAAACTCCAATGTAGGCTTGAGATCTACTTAGGCTAAAAGATTTTTTTCTTTTAACCCTCAGGGCAGCATTAATTCCAGCTATCAGTCCCTGAGCTGCTGCTTCCTCGTAACCGGTAGTCCCGTTAATCTGTCCGGCAAGATACAGATTTTTTATTCTTTTTGTCTCCAGGGTAGACTTTAGCTGGGTGGGCTCCACATAATCATGTTCTATTCCGTAACCAGGTCTTATTATTTCCACTTCTTTTAGCCCCCTTATACTTTGTAGCATCTCAAGCTGAATATCCAAGGGTAAAGAAGTAGATAAACCGTTGGGATAGTATTCAAGAGTATCTCTTCCCTCTGGTTCTAAAAATATCTGGTGCCTCTCCTTATCGGGAAACTTTACAATCTTACTCTCAACTGAAGGGCAGTACCTTACCCCTGTTCCCTTGATTACCCCGGTATATAAAGGAGAACGACCCAGCCCTCCCCTGATGATACTATGAGTCTCTTTATTGGTATAGGTAATATAACAGGGAATCTGCTTAACTTTAAGCTTTTGAGTAGAAAAAGAAAAAGGGAGAGGCTCATCATCTCCTTTTTGAGGAGAAAGAGAAGAAAAATCAATACTTCTTCCATTAAGGCGAGGACAAGTTCCAGTTTTAAACCTGCCCATCTGAAATCCTAATCCTTTTAGATTCTTAGCTAAACCAAGGGAAGGAAAATCAGCTATTCTTCCCCCGGGAAAATTAACAAGTCCGATATGAATAAGACCATTTAAAAAAGTTCCCGGGGTAATAATTACACACTTTCCTGAATACTGCTCTTTTAAATTCGTTTCAATTCCCTGAACCTGTCCTCTTTTTACCAGAAGTTTCTCTGCTGTAGCCTGTTTTATGTCTAATTCAGATTGATTCTCCAAAATCCTTTTCATATACCAGCGGTAATACTGACGATCTACCTGGGCCCGGGAAGACCTTACTGCTGGACCTTTTTTAGTATTTAATCGATGAAACTGCATAGCTGTAGCATCAACTGCCTTCGCCATCTCACCTCCCAGAGCATCTATTTCCTTTACCAATTGACCTTTCCCCAGACCTCCTACAGCAGGATTACAGGACATAAGACCTATAGTATCCAGGTTCATAGTTAAAAGAAGGGTTTTACATCCAAGACGAGCCGCAGCAAGACTTGCCTCTATACCACCATGACCTCCTCCTACAACAATTACCTCATACTTTTTTGGATATATCCACATTTTGTAATAGTTTTCCTTAAAGGTAGCCGCACCCTTTAGGGTGCGTATAAACGCAGGCTTGAGAGCCTGCGAAAACAAGCGTAAATGTAGCGCAAGTCTTCAGACTTGCCAAAATAGGCAGACCTAAAGGTCTGCACTACATCTTGATGGATTTAGGCAAACATCATGTAGCTCAGGTCTTTAGACCTGACAAAATAGGCAGACCTAAAGGTCTGCACTACATTATTTTAATGCCACTATTTTTTTCTATGAGCTATTCACTCTCATTTTCAATTTCATAGGTAGAGTAAAAATAGGGGGCATAAGCCTCAAACTCAGCAGCACAGGTATCTACTAATTTATACACGGCTACTATCTTCCTTCTTTCTTAACCTACGCACCCATAGTTCATCTTTTCCTAAAAGACGAGCTATTTGCCTATCGGAAAAACCATACTGTTTTACTTCCCGCAAAAGGGAGGTAGAGATTCTCTCTTCTTTAACAATTTTTTTTATTTTTTCTTCCAGTTCAACAATTTCCTACATATTGCCTAAAAACCAGGGGTCTATTTTAGTTAGCTGATGAATTTCCTCTATTGACATCCCCAATCTAAAGGCATATCCGATAAAAAATATCCTCTTTGCACCGGGAAAGATTAATTTCTGTCGGCACTCTTCCAAGGAAAGATCTAAAGAGGGCTCTTTTAACCCATCCACTCCTATTTCCAGAACTAATAAAGCTTTATTGACATTTTTCATAGCTAAAACTTATCTATAATTTTATATAAGGATACAAAAAATAGAAAGAAAATCAAGAAGATTTACATGAGCTTTGTAGTTTTTCCTTTAAGATAAGTTCCTCATCCTGTGCATTGGCAAGAAAGGATTTAGCCAGGCAATTCCAGATTTGGTATGGACTTATATTAAGATGGTTTTGATATGAGCCATTTTAAAAAATTTTGTTACTTTAAGCAGTTACTTTGCTAACAACGTTCTTGTTTTAAGATTATTCTTACATTAATATAAAAAGAATAAATTAGTGAAATCCATTCTTATCAAGCTTTTCATCAAAATTTCCACTGCTCTTGACTACTTTGAAAAGTTAGGTTAAAATAAATCAATTCTGATTTGAAAGAGGAAAGATTATGCAGGGTATGGAAAAGAGAAAACCGGGAATTAAAGGAAAGGTAGTCACGGAACAACCTATGAAAGAGCTAATTTCTCTCAAGACAGGAGGATTAGCTGATTTTTTTGTTATCCCCGAGGACATAGATGATCTCAAAGTAATTCTGGATTTTTGTACTCAGGAGAAAACTCCCTTCCTTGTTATTGGCAATGGGAGCAAGCTCCTGATTCGGGATGAAGGGTTCAGAGGAATAGTAGTAAAGCTGGGAAAAGAACTTAGGAAAATAAAAAATGAAAATGAGGAATTAATAATTGGAGCAGGAACAAATTTATCCAGTTTGATAGATTTTACAACCAATAAAGGTCTATCAGGACTGGAGTCTTTAGCTGGCATTCCTGGAACACTGGGGGGAGCAGTGGTGAGAAATGCCAGTGCTTTTGGAGAATCTCTTTCTCAGAGAATTATCTGGGCAAAAGTCTTGGACAGAAACAACAGTGGTTTTACTCTTCCTCGCAAGGATATGGATTTTGGTTATAGAACCAGTATTTTTCTAAAAAATAAAGATTTGGTTCTGGTAGAAGTAAAGTTATCTCTTTGCTTTGATAGTAAGGAAAAAATAATCTCCCGATTAAAAGAAACTAATAGAAAAAAAATCCAAACTCAACCTCTTTCCTTTCCCTCCGCTGGCTGTGTCTTTAAAAACCCTTCTTTTTACTCAGCAGGATATCTTATTCAAAGCACGGGTTGTCTGGGAATGAGGGTTGGAGATGCTCAAATCTCTTTACAGCACGGCAATTTTATAATTAATAGGGGACAGGCACAGGCTAAGGATATAATTCAGCTTATGGAGAAAGTAAGGGAAAGGGTAAAGGGTAAATTCAATATTCTTTTGGAGCCAGAGATAGAGATAATTTAAAATAACACAAGAGCAGCAAAACAATTTTTAAGAAAAAAATGGAGCCGTGATGAGAGCGAGTAAATATCGCTCATCTTTGGCACCCCACAGGAGAAGCGGAAAAGTTAAAATTTTTTTTATCTTTATTGTTTTTACCTTTTTAACTGTTCTTATGGTTAGATTTACCGTTTCCCTTCCTTACTTTACCCTTCAAGAGATTCAAATAGATGGTCTTGAAAGATTATCAAAAGATAAAATTCTTGGATGGATTAACCTCCCTCCCCAGACTTCAATTTTTAAATTTAACTTAAACGGGATAGCCAAGAAAATTGAGTCGAATCCCCAGGTTAAAAAAGTAATTGCCCGAAGGATTCTCCCTTCCACAATTTATATTTTAGTTAAAGAAAGAATACCTTATGCTTATTTACTTAAACAAGGTGATCTATGGGAAGTAGATGAGGAAGGAGTTATATTAAATAAAGTTAAAGAAAAGAAAAACTTACCAGTGATTGAGGGACCTCTTTGCCTTGAGAAAAATAACCTAAAAACGGCACTAAAAGCCGTGAAACTTGCTAAAAGAGCGGGCTTAAATCCTATCAGGATAAGAGCAGAAAAAAAAGAGGAAGGGATAGTAATTTACCTTAAACAGAAAGTTAAAATTTACCTGGGCAGAGGAGATCACCTGAAACATATCTACTATGTCCCTTATCTCATTTCAGATGCTCAAAAAAGGAAAGAAAAAATTGAAAAGATAGACCTTAGATTTAACGAGCAATTAGTGGTAACTCCTAAAAAGTAGCGCAGGTCACAAGGTCTACCAAATGTAGTTCAGGCCTTTAGGCCTGACGGATATAGGCAGACCTAAAAGATCTGCACTACATTTTCAACTATCAGTTACGAGTTTTAATAATTTATAGTCATCAGTCCTTGGTCAGACCAAGGACTATTAGATTATAGGATATTTCAGGAGTAACAGGTGAAGAAGGATCTGTTGGTGGGATTGGATGTTGGAACTACTAAAATATTTGCTCTGGTGAGTAAAATAAAAAAGGAGGGTGGTTTTGATATTTTAGGTTCCGGAACAGTTCCCTCTCGGGGAGTGACCAAGGGGATAGTTACCGATATTAAAGATACTTCTCAGAGGATTAAAAAAGTAATAAAGGAAGCCGAGTTTGATTCAGGAACAAGAGTGGAAAGAGTATGGGTAAGTATAGCAGGCAGTCATATTCAGGGAAAAAATAATCAAAGTTTTATTAAAGTAGAGAACCAGGATCATCTTATCACTTCGCGTGATATAGAAAAGGTGTTAAAGGAAGCCTCTTCCATTGTTCTGCCCCCTGAGCAAGAGATTATTCATGCTCTTCCTCAGGACTATATCGTTGAGGGGCAGGACCAGATAAAAGACCCAGTGGGAATGAGAGGGGCCCAGCTACAGGCAAAAGTTTACCTTGTTACCGCCTCCTCGGGTGCTCGCCAGAACATTGAGATCAGCATAGAAAAAGCTGGTTATCAATCCGAAGGAGTAGTGCTCCAATCCTTAGCTTCAGGAATATCTACACTTTTGCCCGAGGAAAAAGAACTGGGAGTAGCTCTTTTGGACATAGGAGGAGGAACCACAGATGTAGCAATCTTCTTTAAAGAAGGTATGAAGTTTACCAGTGTTCTGTCTATCGGTGGAAATCATATTACCAATGACATTGCTGTTGGACTTCACACTACCAGGGAAAAAGCTGAGGAAATTAAGATTAAATAAGGAGCAGCTTCTTTACACTATTTAGACAAAGATGAATTTATTCAGGTGGAAGGGGGTGCCGGGAGAGGGATTTATACAGTAAAAAGATCCAGGTTAGTTCGAATAATTCAGTTAAGGATAGAAGAGATGTTTGAATTGGTTGATCGAGAGTTAAAAAAAAGTGGATATAAGGATCTGGTAACATCAGGTATAGTTCTTACCGGGGGAAGCTCTCTATTGCCAAGGATCAAAGAAAAAGCGGAGGAGAAGCTGGGTTTACCAGCACGAATAGGCTATCCCCGAATAGAAGCTCTCAAACAACTTCATAGTCCCCTGTATGCTACAGGAATAGGGCTAATTCTCTATGGATTAAAGAGACAAGAGGAAATCTGCTCCAGGGAGAAATTGGGAATAAGGATCAAGGAATGGATAAAAGGTTTCTTTTAGTTTGACAGGAAGGGTTTGTCTAATATAATTATAAAATGTAAGGAGAATCCCTTGGAATACGATATTAAAAATCTAAAGTTAGCTTATCAAGGCAAGGCTAAAATTGAGTGGGCCGGATCAAGGATGAAGGTACTCCATATAATCAGGGAAAGATTTTCCCGAGAAAAACCGTTGGAAGGAATAAGAATTGGTGCTTGCCTTCATGTAACTTCAGAGACAGCTAATCTGGTAAACACGTTAAAAAAAGCAGGAGCCAAGGTAAGACTGTGCGCCTCCAATCCTCTTTCCACTCAGGATGATGTTGCTGCCTCACTGGTTAAAGATTATCAGATTGAAGTTTTTGCCATAAGAGGGGAAAACAAAGATACTTATTACAATCACATTTATAAGGTTTTAGATATAAATCCCCATATTACAATGGATGATGGAGCAGACCTGGTTTCCACCATCCACTCTGAAAAGGAGGATTTAACCAAAGAGATTCTGGGAGGAACAGAGGAAACTACCACAGGAGTAATTAGATTAAGAAGTTTAGACAAAGAGGGGAAATTAAAGTACCCCATTATTGCTGTAAACGATGCTAATACCAAGCATTTATTTGATAATAGATATGGAACAGGTCAGTCCACAATTGATGGAATCTTGAGGGCAACTAATTTTCTTTTAGCTGGTTCTAATTTTGTAGTTTGTGGATATGGCTGGTGTGGAAGAGGTATAGCTGCAAGAGCTAAGGGAATGGGAGCACAGGTTATAGTTTGTGAAGTAAACCCCTTGAAAGCTTTAGAGGCTGTTATGGATGGCTATCAGGTAATGAGACTGGAAAAAGCCTCACCCATAGGAGATATTTTTGTTACCAGCACAGGGAATAGAAATGTAATTTCTAAAAAGCACTTCCTTAAGATGAAAGATGGAGCTATAGTGGCTAATGCTGGCCATTTCAATGTGGAGATTAATCTTAAGGACATTAATAGTTTAAGCAAGGGGAAAACAAAACCAAGAGACAATGTGAAACAATTTCAACTAAAAAACGGTAAAAAAATAAACTTATTGGCAGAAGGCAGATTGATTAACTTAGCCGCTGCCGAAGGGCATCCCCCTATGGTGATGGATATGAGCTTTTCCAATCAAGCACTTTGTTGCGAGTATATTTATCGGGAAGGGAAAAACTTAGAAAAAAGAGTATACAAAGTACCATCCTCAATTGATGAAAAAATAGCTGAGTTAAAATTAAAAAGTATGGGAATTAGTATTGATGAGTTAACTGATGAACAGAAGGATTATCTTTCTTCTTGGAAAATAGGAACATAAAGGAGACTTTTAATGATGGCGATAATAGAGACGGGGGGCAAGCAGTATGAAGTAAGTCCTGGTTCTGTAATAAAGGTGGAAAAATTAGATGTAGAGACTGGAAAAGAACTAATATTGGATAAAGTGTTAATGGTAAAAGAAGATGATGAGACTATTTTTGGCAATCCCCTGGTAAGTGTAGTTAAAGTGGTAGCTGAGGTATTAGAACAGGGCAGAGCCAAGAAAATTATAGTCTACAAATTTAAGAAACGCAAGAACTACCACCGCAAGCATGGACATCGTCAATCTTTCACACAGTTGAAGATAAAGGAAATCCAATACGAACAAGAAAAATTAACCACTGAAGACACTGAATTCACTGAAAATTTTAAGAAAACTTAGGGAAATGCTCTTCAGTAGCGAGTTAGAGTTATAAATTCCTAGACCTGGACAGGGAAATTAAATATTAAAAAGGAGGGGAAAGTAAATTGAATGAGCATAATAGACAGAAAAAAAATTGAATATATTTACAGGGGAGATAAAGTAAAGGGAGTTATAATAGATATAGACACTTTTAATCGGATAACAGAATTGTTAGAAAACATAGAAGATATTCAAGATTTCAAAAAATTATATGAGGAAGAAACTATCCCTTACGAGGAATATAGAAAGAAAAGGCAGAATGTACGAGGTAGAAATTAAGAAAACAGCTCAAAAAGATTTAGATAAACTTGACGAGAGAACATTTGGAAGAATAGATGTTATTATTCAGAATTTAAAGGAGAATCCATTTCCTATTAAAGCAAAGAAACTTACCGGAAGAGAAAACGATGGCGAATAAGAACAGGTAACTACCGTATTCTTTACCATACCGACAAAAAAAGAAAAGTAATAACCATTTTTCGAGTAAAACATAGACGTGAAGTATACTACTAAAAATTATTTAATTAGTGCGGACCTGGAGTTTTGTTTCTTTACCGGGTAACTAAACTTCTAATCTATAAAAGCAAATTAGATAATTTTGCTGGAGAGGTGGCTGAGCGGTTGAAAGCGGTTGATTCGAAATCAACTGAGTACCTCAATGGTGCTCCGTGGGTTCAAATCCCACCCTCTCCGTCAGCGATACCAATTCGAACTTTTGTATTCATTATCCAATAGTATAAGGGCTTGGACTTTTGTGTGGGCTACGTAGTAGGGTTTGAACTTCTTTTCCCCCTTGTCAGTAATCAAAACAATCGGTCTTCTACAGAAAGTGATTTGTTTTGATGAATAACTAAAAATATTCAAAAGGAGGCAAAGCAAATGTTAGGAAAAATTAAGAAAGGAAATATGTTAGTTATAGTATTGGCGGGTTCTATTATGATTTTATTTTCACTTATCAGTTTTCCAGTATATGCCAATAACGATAAGACAATAATAGAATTGTGGGATGAAGTTAAAGCGCCTGCAACGGTTGAATTGAAATCCGTTACGATTGACCCAAAAGAAACGGCTTTTTTAATATTAGATATTGAGCAAAGAACCTGCAATGCTGAAAGGAGACCAAGATGTGTTGCCTCTGTTCCCAAAATCAAAAACTTTTTGGAACAGGCTAGAAGCAAGGGTGTAGCTATCGTATATAGCCTCACACGCCGTAGTACACCAGAAACCATTTTGCCTGGTGTAACACCTCTCGGGGATGAACCAATCGTCAAATCGAGTGTCGACAAATTCTATAACACTGAACTGGAGAGTATCTTGCATGAAAAGGGTATTAAAACAGTAATAATTGCTGGTACGACGGCTGAAGGAGCTGTATTACACACCGCAACTGGTGCCGCCATGCGAGGTTTCCAGGTTATTATACCGATTGATGGAATGTCTGCGGGTACTCTTTATGCCGAACAATATACTGCATGGCATCTTATTAACGCACCGGGTTCCCGGCGAAGAACGACCCTGACTAGCTTTGAAATGATTAAGTTTTAGTTCCAAAATAAATGAGATGCTGTATTGATAAAGATACTCAAGAAACTTTTTATTGCTCGTAAAATAGGTATTTTCTCTTATCTGTAGTAATAGATAAGCTTTCCTAAAAAAATGTGGAACTACACATCCGTCATTGCGAGCTGTAGCTTGCCGATTTATCGGCGCATTAAATTCGCCCAATGAATTGGGCAGCTACAATTGACAGGAAAAAGTTTTAGAAAAACTAAACTATTACTATCTGTAGATCTCGGCGATTATCTATAAGAGTCAGAGATAAGCTGCTGGCGATTTACTGGCAACAAACTTCCGCCAAAAGCAGAGGCGGCCCCAATAACGGCACGCCTTCAAGACGACCACGGAATAGACAGTCAGCTTCATTCCTTTGTTAGCTCATCACCCCTTCAATTAACAAAAATTTGTCCAAAATGATGGGATTGACTACAGCATACAGCAATTTATGAAACATGCCAAAATTGAAGCATAATATAGGTATTGTTCAATTCGATGAAATTTTGGTTTCCAAACACCAAGTGTTGAAT
>JAUWJJ010000083.1 GCA_030607765.1 Candidatus Aerophobota bacterium | reverse complement strand
TTCTTCACGCATTCACTCATTAGCCTCTTACGCATTTACCCATTAACGCTTTCACGCATCTACGCATTTATCCTGGTGTCTTCGTGTCTTTGTGGCTGAATAGTAACATTTTTATCCTTTTCTTCTTTTGGGAGAGAGAATAACAGAGATTCCAAAACATAAAGCAGAAATAATCCCAATGGATGCGCCTATAGGGAAGTCAAACAAAAATGAAACTCCTATTCCTAAAAAACAGTATCCTGCACCCAACAAAGGGGAAAAAATAATGATTTTCCTTATATCGTAAGAAAACTCATAGGCAGTAGCAGCTGGATTAATGATAAGAGCAAAAATTAAAAGACCCCCTATTAACTTTAAACTTAAAGAAATAACCCCAGCAGTCAAAAACAGTATCAAGTAATAAAAAACTCTGGTGTTAATGCCTGAGGCTTCAGCCATTTTTCTGTTAAACATAATACTGCGAAGTTCTTTAGAAAACAGAATCATAAATGCCAGTATGACAAAAGTTAATATTCCCAGCACAATTATATCTTTAGTACCTATTCCAAGAATACTCCCCCACAAAACTCCCATAGCCCTGCTACTTAAAGCTGTCCCTGGAGTAAATTTTAAAAAGATAAGACCTAAGGAAAGTGTAAGGGAAAATAAAACTCCTAAGATTACATCAGGATGAAGCTTTGATTTTTCTGCCATTGGACCTATAATGAAGGCAATAGTACAGGAAAAAACCATGGCTAAGATTAAGGGATTTAATGAAAGGGCAATTCCTAAGGCAGATCCAGCAAAAGCAGCGTGAGACATACAAAATCCCACAGATGAGAGTTTCATCCTCACCACAAATACACCCAGTAAAGAACAAGCTACTCCTGCCAGACAAGCTCCTACTAAAACATTTATCAGCATTGAGGAAAACATTTTTAGTTTTTAATCCCGTATAGTAATTTAATCCGGTCCAGATGAAGAGTTTTTTTGGATAGATTATCCTGAACAATTTCTCCATTGTTCATTAGTATTACTTTATCACAGTTCTCCGGGATGGAACCTATATTATGGGTAACCATAATTACAGTTAAACCAAAATCTGCCTGAAGCTTGCATATTTTCTCGGAGATCTCTTGAGATGCTTTAACATCCAAACTACCGAAAGGTTCATCTAACAACAAAATTTCAGGCTCTTTAGCTAAGGCTCGGGCTATCATAACTTTTTGCAATTGACCACCAGATAGTTTACCAATGGGTCTTTTAGCTAAATCTTTTATTCCTACCCAGCTCATAGTTCGCTCAATAATTTCAAGGTCCGAGGAAGTTGGTGATTTTAGTATCCCTATTTTTCCAAACCTCCCCATCATTACCACCTCTTCAACCAAAAAGGGACAAAGCTCATCAATTGCCATTTCCTGGGGGACATAGCCAATTTCTTTTCTTAAAGTATATTTAAACTCTTTGATATCTTGACCAAACACATAAACTTTTCCCTGAGTATGGGACAAAATTCCGTTTATTGTCTCCAGAAGAGTTGTTTTTCCTGCTCCATTTGGCCCAATAATGCATATAAACTCTTTGGCCTTTACCTTTAAGTTTATACGTTTAATAGCCGGGATTTTCTCTCCCTCGTAGATTGTATCCACATCATTTAAAATTACTGCGTAGCTGTTAGATGAAAAACTTTTCTTCATTTTTGACCTGTAAGAAAACTTAATCACTGAGGACACTGAATTCACTGAAAATTTAAGAAGACTTATACTCTATTTCTCTGTATTTTCAGTGTCTTCAGTGGTTAATTTTTTAAAGCATTAAACAGTTGATTAGCATTATAATTCAACATCTTTGTATAAGTCTCGGTTTCTGGGAAACTACCCGGGAAGTTAGTCAATACTATATGAGTTGCACCTATTTCACGGGAGAGTTTTGAACCAAAATATGTTCCACTTTGAAGATTATCCACCACTATAGATACTTTAAATTCCTTACCTATTTGAAATAGCTCTAAGGCCTCTTTTAAAGAAATTCTTTCTGGAGGAAGGTAAGTCTTTATAACGTTAAAACCAACCCATTTTACAAAGTCCTCTTGCCATTTTATGCAGATTACTTTATACCTTTCAATCTGAAGCTGTTTTGCTTTTTCCTTTATTTTTTTGGCAGTCTTCTCAATGGAATTAATTAACCTGTGAGTATTCTCTTTATAATAGGAAGCATTTTCTGGGTTAACTTTACAGAGAGTATCCCCAATTACCCGGATCTCTTCAATTACCTTTGTAGGGACTGTAGAGCCCTCAATAGATATCTTTTTTAAGTTTTTGTTTCCCGAAGCCTTGATTAAATCATTTAACCAGGGTTCTATTCCTTGAGATAATACCAATGAGGCTTTACCCACAGCTCTTATATCTGACGGTTTTATATCGTAATGAGCAGGGCATATGCCGGGAGGGACAATACTAATTACCTCAATAAGGTTCTTTCCCACTTCCTCAACCCGGTCAAGTATAATACTGGTACTACAAACAACAATTAACTTCTCTGGTTTATTTGCTAAATTAGTGCTTGCAAAACCAAAAACCATAAACATAATACTAAACCAGATTCCAGTAGATCTTATTACTTTTAGCATTTTTCTTTTTATTAGCTTCTGCTTAAAACGGCATTTCTCTAAATCAAAGGGAAAGAGAACTCCTATAATTTTTATTTGGATTCCAGGCTTTGTTGAACATATTCTTGCATGTCCTTCTGTATCCTAAGTTAAAGATTAAAAGCGGTATAAGATATTTCCATCTTCCTCCACTAAATACTCCGATTGACCTTCTAATTATAGAACCCAGGCTATAGGTTTTTTTATAAGCCCAGTATAGTCCTGCTTGAATCTCTTGAAGACTCATATTCTTTGGTTGACAGACAATATGAGCACAATCGTAATTCGACCACTCTCTATCGGTAAATCTTTTTTCTTTTTCAATTCTTTCGTAAAAAGATGTGCCGGGAAGAGGCGTGAGAATAGAATATTGAATTCCGTCAAGCCTTACCTTGTTAACAAATTTTACAACTTTTTCAAAAGCATCCTTTTTATCATTATCAAAGCCAAATATAAAGGCACCTTCTACAAAAATTCCATGACGATGGAATCTTTTAATAGCTTCTCTGTAAAATCCTATCTTGTTTTGAGATTTGCCTACCTCCTTAAGTGATTCCTCAGATAAGGTTTCTAAACCTACAAATAGGGCCTTACACCCACTTCTGCTAGCCAGTTCAAGGAGTTCCTCATCATAGGCAGAGTTTATCGAAGCCTGGCTCATCCAGATTATTTTGTAGGGAATTAAAGCCTTGAAAAGCTTCTTAGCATAGCTGCGGTTAGCCATAATATTATCGTCAAAGAAGCCAAAAAAACGCTCACTTAAAGACTTTCCTGTATTTTCTTTAATGCACTTTACTACTTTTTCCACTGGTCTGCAGCGAACTTTTCTTCCAAAAAGTTTGGTTACCGAACAAAATGAGCAGTTATAGGGACAACCTCTGGTTATATGAAATACCTTGGTAATAATGTAACTATCCTTTTTGAGAATATCCCAGCGGGGGAAGGGTACCTTTGAAAGATCTGGTTTTTTCTCATTTTCGTAGAACTTTTTAAGAGATTCCCTTCCGCCTTTTTTAAAATCCTCAATCAGCTCCTCCCAGGTTCCTTCAGCCTCTCCAATTACCACAGCATCAGCATGCTGGGTTGCCTCATCACGTAGAAAACTAACATGAGGACCACCTAATATTACAGGAATTTTTCTTTTCCTAAACTCATCGGCAATTTCATAAGCTCTGGGGGCGGTTGAAGTCATCACCGTTATTCCTACTAAATCCACTGTTTTATCAAAATTTATAGGCTCAATATTCTCATCCGTTAAACCTACCTTTACATCAGGAGGAGTTACGCTGGCTACATTTAAGAGCCCTAAGGGTGGGAACTTAAATACCCTTGCCCTTCTCCCCCTTTTTTCTTGAGTTTTTTCTGTCCAGGCAGGAGCAATTAATTCAACTTTCATTCCCTTTCTCCTTGTATATGCTTTGGATAAACTGAAAGTAAAGTATTAGACTTAAATGTATTCTCACCCACTTCAGTTTTTATTAAAAATACATTTTTTTAGCTATTAGGGAAATAAAATCCTTTTCTCTTTCATTTGGCTTAATATGGTTAATTTTTTTAGCTACATCTTCTGCTATTTTTCTTTTTTCTTGAGAAATTAGCATTTGTCTTGCTCCTGCTAAGGCTCCATTACCAATTTTTACTATTTTTCCCTCTGCATCAGGTAAAAGACCTATGATTATTGCATTACCCGAATTAATAAAGTTACCAAAAGCTCCCGAAAGATATATTTTATCTATCTCATCGAGGGTGATGCCATAATACTTTATAAGAAGGTCCTGGTCTAACCGTAGTCCTGCTTTAGCTGTAATTAGTTGATAAACATCTTGCTGAGAGACACCAATATCTTTGGTGATATAAAAAACCCTCTTTAATTTAGCTTTTTTGTCCATAATCCCGCTTTTTAACAACTCACCTAATAAATCGATTAACCCGGAGCCACAAATTCCTACGGCTGGCTTATCACCTATTGTCTCATACTCTACCCTACCATTTACAATCTTAACATTTTTAATGGCTCCTTCTACAGCTCCTATTCCCGATCCTACAGTAGCTCCCTCATAGGCTCCCCCTGTTGCGCAGGAAGCTGTTAGTATCTTGTTTTTATTACCAATAATTACCTCTCCGTTAGTCCCAATATCAATTATCATTGATACTTTTTCGTAAGTGTATATCTCAGTGACTACAATATCAGCTAAGGCATCTGCTCCAGCCTGACCCCCTATCAGAGGAGCTCCATAAACATTAGCTTTGGAATTTACCGCTAAATTCAGGTAAGAGGCTCTTTGGTTAATTGGTTTCTTGCTCTGTGGTTCAAAAGGTATTACTCCTAAAGAAGAGACATCCAGCCCAAAGAAGATATTGCGCATAGTGCTATTTCCTACCGCCACTACCTCATAAATTTTTTTACTAATTTGCCCTTTTTCTTCATCTATTTTTGTAAGAGCTTTATTTACACCATTTATAATTACCTGGTGCAGTTCCTTTAGCCCATCCTTTTTTCTCATAGTATAATCAATTCTGGAAATAACATCCTCTCCATAAGAGGCTTGGGGATTTTTATCAGCAATGGTAGCTAATATCTGTCCTGTTTCAAGGTTTACCACTTGAAGTACTAAAGTAGTAGTACCTATATCAATAGCCAATCCGTAAATACTCCCCCTATCTTTATCTAACGTTTTGTGATTCCACATTACCACACCATTTTTTCTGCTAACAAAGGGATTTATCTTAATTTTATCCTCAAGAGTATCTGAAAGAATAGAAAATTTCCCTACACTCCTAACAAATATGTATACATCTCCACCACCTACAATCCTTGCTTGACAAGCTAATCTTTCATCTTTGCCTAAGTTGAATTTTTTTTCTGCATCTGCTGGAGAACTTAAGTTTTCTTTTCCCTTTCCTATCCTAATAATACATTTTCCACACTGTCCTTTACCGCCACATTCAGAGATTATTTCTAAATTAAGCTTTCTTGCTGTCTCTAAGATGGTCCCTTTTGAGACCTCTATTCCCTTTCTTCCTTTTTTAAATTGAGGGAAGAATACCCGCGCCATCTTCAAGTCTCCTTTAAATTATGACTAATTTTATCAATTTAACACTAAGCTTTTGCATATTTCCAAGCAAAACTGACTCGTCCTCACCTGTATCAAAAAGAATATCTTTTCTTACCAAACATGAGAAACCCCAGCAAATATTTAGCCTTTTATCCCAGATTCTATTATCACAAGTTATTTTAAGCTGAATCTTATCCTTCTTTTTTAATGCATAGGAA
>JAUWJJ010000160.1 GCA_030607765.1 Candidatus Aerophobota bacterium | reverse complement strand
GAGGGTTATTTATTCCTCAATTGGTTGAAAAACTAATTGTGAGCATATAAAGAAATGCTCACAATTTGGTCACAAAAGGGGTATGCAAAGAAAGTAACTAAAGGGGATGGATCTTGAAACCCTTTGCAATAAAGAGATTGCTGGCGCGCCTGGCAGGAGTCGAACCCGCGACACGCGGTTTAGGAAACCGCTGCTCTATCCTTCTGAGCTACAGGCGCATTGTAGACTTATCAATGATCTTACCAAAAATTAGCTCATTGTCAACCTAAACTTTGTTAGATGTGTTAGTTAAAGTTTAAAAGTGGACTGTTCAAAAAATTAAAGCTTGTTTCAAATTTATGTGATGATTTAGCGCCATCTCTAATTTTTAATTAACACAAGAGCCTGTAGATTGACAAATTCTTTAAAATATATTACTGTTTTGAAATAGAAGCCTTAAAATTGAATAAATACAATACTATCCTCTGGTAAAAACTGCTAAAAAGAGGCTTTTAGTGAAAAACAAAATAAAAAGCTGAGTGAGGAAATATCTGTTAAGTACTCCTAAATACTAATAGAATCATAATGGTAATAGAGAGTATAAGAACAGGGGGATATTTTTAAATAAAATCAACTAAAATAATAAATTAAGTCAAGGAGGAAAAAGTGAAGTATGCAGCACATTCTTTAATGTGGACACCTGAATTTACAGAAAAAGATATGGGTCTTTTTGACTAATTAAAGGAGATGGGATTTGATGGAATTGAACTGCATCTTAATCACCCTGAGAGTTTACCTGTGGAGAAAATAAAGGAAAAAATGCAGGATACAGGAATGAAATGCACTTTTACCGCTGCTCTGGAGAAAAAAAACAATCCGATTAGTCCTGATCAAAAAATTAGAGAACGAGGTATAGCTTCCCTTAACGAGCTTGTTGATGTTGTAGCCGAGCTAAAAGGTGATGTTTTAAGTGGAGTTATATACGCTGCCTGGGGAGAATTTACTGGAAAGATGCGAACCGAAGAGGAGTGGGATTACTGCAAAAAGTCCCTTTTCAAATCTGCAGAATATGCAGAAAAAAAAGGTGTAGTACTTGCTCTTGAACCTGTTAACCGATATGAGACTTACTTTCTAAATACCGCAGAAGATACTCGCAAACTGGTGGAAGAAATCGCCCATCCTAATGTCCGAGTACACCTCGATACCTATCATCTTAATATAGAAGAGGAAAGCTTCTATAAAGCTATAAAGACAGCTGGTGATTATCTTTATCATCTACATGTTTGTGAAAATAACCGGGGTATACCCGGGACAGGACATATACAATGGCAGGAAATTTATAGGGCCCTAAAAGAAATCAACTACAATAGGTGGGCTATCATTGAATCTTTTGTTCCTGCTATTGAAGAAATTGCTCGGATGACTGCTATATGGAGAAAAGTAGCTCCCAGTGCCGACGCGATTGCCAGAGAAGGACTGAAATTTCTCAAACAGATAGAGGCCTTTACATAATTAAAGAATCGTAATATTTTTTAAAGACCCTCCACACATTACGAACCTTTATAATAATTGTTTTAGTTTAATTTGTGGATAAGTTTTAGCGAAGTCTTGTACCTTTTGAGGAAACTCGTATAATTTAATAAATCAGCTTGAATTTAGAAAACCAGTAGGGGAGAAAATGAGTGTCAACTGAGGCAGACATCAGGAAAGAGTTAACTTTGTATGGAAAAAAAATTGTACAAAAGGGTTTAGTAGTAGCAACAGGAGGAAATATCAGTGCCAGGAAAGGAAATATAGTTTACCTTTCTCCCGGTGGATTTACCTTAGATGAGATCGCTGAGAGGCAATGGGTAAAAGTAGAGTTAAAAACGGGGAAGATTATAAAGCCTATCTTAAAGCCTACCTGCGAGATTAACATGCATCTTATCTGTTATAGAACTCGCGAAGACATTGGAGCTGTAGTGCATACTCACCCCCCTTACGTTACTGGAATTGTAAGTGCAGGAGTAAAAATTAAACCTATGTTTCCCGATTATGTCGCCTACTTAGGTGAAGAAGTTCCCTTACTTCAGTACATAACTCCGGCAGGGAATGAATTAGCTAAAGCAATAGGAAAAATAATAGGTAAATATAATGCGATTTCATTAAAAAATCATGGAGCATTAACTGTAGGTTCTAATCTCAAGGAAGCCTTTCATCGAAGCATGATTCTGGAAGAAGCAGCTAAAATCTTATTTATCAGTAAAATAATGGGAACTCCTGGGATTTTTAATCCTTCTGAGGTAAAAAAAATTAAAAATTTAGTAGCGGAAGTCCACCGGCAAAAGCTCCCCTATTTATTTAAAGACAATTAAGGAGATTTATTGATAAGTATAGCTATGGGTTGCGACCATAATGGGCTGGAGTTGAAAAATGTAATTATCCAGCATTAAAGGAAAGGGAGATTGCATTTGAGGATTTTGGGACTATGAGTAAAGAACCGATAGATTATCCTGATATAGCTAAAAAAGTTACTGGTTCCATAGTCCAGGAAAAACATGACAGGGAAATACTTATCTGTGGAACAGGGTTAGGCATAGCTATATCTGCCAATGAAGTAAGAGGTATAAGAGCTGCTACCTGATCATGATATTTATTCTGCCGAAAGGTCAAGAAAAAGCAATAATGCCCAGATTATTACTATAGGAGCTCAGATAATAGGATCAGAGTTAGCTAAAAAACTCATAGAAGAGCCTGGCTTGCCTCAGAATTTCAAAGGGGACGCTCAAAGAGAAAGGTAAAAAAGATTATGGAAATAGAAAGAAGAAATTGGCAATTAGAAGGAGAAAGTTGAAAATAGCTCTCATCGGTGATCTATTTGTAAAGAATGAGCTTTTAAAAAATAGTTTAAGCAAACACTTGAAATTTATCTCCGATCTGAATTTTTCCTCTCTATCTCTTAATTGGCCTGAAGAACCTCTTAATGAAGGAAAGGAAATTACTGAATATGGAGGTTCCGAAGAGCAAGTTAAAAAGATCGCCAAAGAAGCTGAAGTTTTAGTTACCCAAATCGCTCCAATTACTGCTAATGTCATCAGACATTGCCCCCAATTAAAAATAATAGGGTGCTGTCGAGGAGGACCGGTGAACATTAATGTTAAAGCAGCTACAGAAAGAGCAATCCCTGTAGTAAATGCTCCAGGAAGAAATGCCATAGCAGTAGCTGAGTTTACCCTGGGGATGATTTTAGCTGAGTTAAAAAGCATTGCTCGTTCTTACTCCGATTTAAAGAGAGGAATCTGGAAAGGTTCTTTCTATTCTTACAAAAGAGCTGGGGAGGAACTTTACGGTAAAAAGATTGGAATAATTGGATTTGGCTTTATTGGAAGCAAATTAGCAACTTTCTTGAAACCATTGGGCATGCAGGTTTTAGTTTACGATCCCTTTGTGCCTAAAGAAAAAATAAAAAAAGCTGGGGTTAATCCTGTCAATTTAAATACTCTGCTTAAAGAATCCGATATAATTACTCTTCATTGCCGTCTAAATTCTAAAACAAGAAAAATGATAGGAGAAAAAGAATTTAAAAAAATGAAGACAGGAGCTTATTTTATAAACTCAGCCCGGGGCGAGTTAATAGACTATAAGGCACTCTACCAGGCTTTAAAAGAAAAAAAATTAGCTGGGGCAGCTCTTGACACTTTTGATAAAGAACCTCTTAGTCCCCATAGTCCCCTTCTAAAATTGAACAATGTAACCCTTACTCCTCATTTAGCTGGCTCTTCCCGACAAACAGCTCAAAGAAGTGCAGAGATGATTGCCAGGGATATTAGTCGTTACTTTAAAGGCAAAACTCCCCTTCACTGTATAAACCCTGAAGTATTAAAGATGAAAAAATAGATATGCAAGAATATTTATTGGTTGTGATATAGGAACTGGAAGAATTAAAACAGTTGTGATTAACTTAAAAGAAAAAGTTATCGCTGATCACTTTTATGCTCTTTGGGTAAGATAGTT
>JAUWJJ010000211.1 GCA_030607765.1 Candidatus Aerophobota bacterium | reverse complement strand
TTTTAGGTAAGCAATTTCAGGTGGAATCCTGTTTTGGTCATATAAAAGATTTGCCTAAGAACAAATTAGGCATAGATATAGATAATGAATTTAAGCCCACTTATGAGATAATACCGGGAAAGAAAAAAGTGGTTGAAAAGGTAAAAAAGATAAGTGAGAAGGCGGAAAGAGTTTTTTTAGCTACTGATTTAGATAGGGAAGGGGAAGCTATTTCCTGGCATATTTTTTGTGAGTTAAAACACCGGGAGCAGTGGAGGGTGACTTTTAATCAGATAACTAAGAAAGCTTTAAGGGAAGCTATCAAAAACCCGGGAAAAATTGATTTAGACAAGGTTAATGCTCAGCAGGGAAGAAGAGTTCTGGATCGATTAGTTGGATACAAGATTTCTCCCCTACTCTGGGAAAAGGTTAAGAGGGGACTTTCTGCTGGAAGAGTTCAATCAGTGGCGGTAAGACTTCTCTGTGATAGAGAAAAAGAGATTGAGGAATTTTCATCCCGGGAATACTGGAGTATATTGGGTGAGTTCAGGGACTCTAAAAAAAATTCTCTGAAGGCAGATCTCTACCAGATTGATAAAAAAAAGGCTAAGATAAGTAGTGAAGGGGAAGTAAAAGAGATAGTCCAAAAAATAATAAAAAATAGATATCAGGTAAGCGGTGTTAAAGAGGAAAAAAGAGAGAAATTCCCTTATCCTCCTTTTACTACCAGCACTCTTCAACAAACGGCAAATTATCATTTGAAGTTTTCTCCTGCCAGAACAATGAAGATAGCTCAGGATTTGTATGAAGGACAGGAAGTCGGAGAAAAGGAAAGAATAGGTCTTATCACCTATATGCGCAGCGATTCTGTTCGGGTGGCTAAAGAAGCTCAACTGGGGGCAAGAGAGTGGATTAAGAAAAATCTGGGAGAAGAATATTTAGCTCCTAAAGTCTTCCAGTATAAAAATAAAAAAACTTCTCAGGATGCTCATGAGGCTATAAGACCGATTTATGTTGAGAGGACTCCTCAGAGCTTAAAGGATTATCTTTCCCCGGAACATTACAAATTATACGATTTAATCTGGAGGAGATTCTTAGCCTCTCAAATGGCAGGTGCTATCCTTATTCGTACTATTGTGGAAGTTGAGGGAGGGGGTTTGCTTTTTCGTAGTGAAGGAGAGAAATTGGAGTTTCCTGGATTTTTAAAAATTTACCAGGAGAAAAAAAGAAAGGAAAAAATTATCCCTTTACTTAAGATGGGCACTTTACTAAAGATTAGAGAGATTATTTCCCAGCAGCACTTTACTCAGCCTCCTCCTTACTATACTGAGGCTACCTTGATAAAGGTCCTGGAGGAAAAAGATATAGGAAGACCAAGCACCTATGCTCCAACTATTTCCACTATTCAGCGGAGGGGATATGTAAACTGGGTTAAGGGAAAACTGATACCCACACCCTTGGCCAGAGTAATAAATGAGCTTTTAGTAAATAATTTTCCTACCATTCTTGATCCTAAGTTTACTGCTAAAATGGAGGAAGAGTTAGATGAGGTAGAGCAGGGAGAAAAAAAGTGGACAGTTTTAGTAAAAGATTTCTACCAGAGCTTTAAAAAAGATTTAGCCTGGGCAGAGAAAAAGATGAGAAATATTAAAAAAGATGGGATTGAGGTTACCTCTCAGCATTGTGAGAAATGTGGAGGGAAAATGTTAGCTAAAGTTAGTCGCTTTGGACGGTTTTATCCTGTTCCAATTATCCTAAGTGTAAAAACATTCATCCCTTGGATAAAAAAATAGGAGTGAGGTGTCCTATGCAGGGTTGTGGGGGAGAAATTGTAGAGAAAATATCAGGAAAAGGTAGAATTTTTTATAGCTGCAATCGTTATCCTGAGTGCAAATTTATCTCGTGGGATGAACCTGTAGCACAGGAATGTCCCCATTGCAAAAATTCCTATTTAGTTAAAGTAAAAGATGGATTTAAGTGCCCTTCCTGCACTCAAAAAGTGGAGGATAAGATAACAGAAAGAATAAAATTAAATGGAATAATACATAAAATAGTTAAGCTAAGAGAGACTATTTAGCCACGGATTTACACAGAGATAGGTTTAAATGCAAAGAAATCATAGATATTATTCTTAAAAGTTTATGATGAACTTTGGTGATGGATTTTTAAAATCTGTCTATAAAAATACCTTTATTATGATAATAAAAGAAAAAGATTAGCGTCCATCCGCGGCTGATTAAGCTAAGAGAAAAACAGTATGGATTGGTTGAATAACTTTACCATTTATCTAAGGGAGGAGAAAAATTTCTCTTTTTTAACTGTCAAAAGCTATACTGCTGACATAAGAGATTTTTTAAAGTTTTTAAAGTCAAAAAATGTAAAAGCAGAGGACGCTGATTATCCTAAAGTTAGAGAATATTTGAGTTTTCTTTTAGATGAAGGATTGGGAAAGTCTACCTTAGCCAGGAGAGTATCATCTCTTCGCTGTTTCTTCCACTATCTTCAGATAAAAGGTTGCATTTCCTCTTTCCCCATTCCTTTTCTTCGCAGTCCAAAACTTGAGAAAAAAATCCCTTCTTTTTTAGAAGAAGATGAGGTGGAAAGACTCTTAAATGGAATAAAGGGGAAGGGTTTTTCCTTTTTAAGAGATAAAGCATTTCTGGAGCTACTCTATGGAACGGGGATGAGGATAGCGGAACTGATTGGTTTAAACATAAAGGATGTAGACTTTGGAGCCGAGCTAATTAAGGTAAGGGGGAAGAGAGGAAAAGAAAGATTAGTTCCCTTTGGAAGCTTTGCCACTGAAGCACTAAATAATTATTTAGGGGTAAGAGAAGAAAAATTTGGTTCCTTAAAGGAGGCAATTTTTTTAAATAAATTTGGGAACAGAGTGTCAGACAGATGGATGAGAAAGAGATTGGAGAGTTATCTCAAGCAAA
>JAUWJJ010000081.1 GCA_030607765.1 Candidatus Aerophobota bacterium | reverse complement strand
GTAAAACTACCCTGATTCAGATTCTAACTGGCGTTATAACACCTACTTCTGGTTCAGTAGAAATTTTAGGATATGATCTTAAAAATAAGCTAAGCTTCATCAAAAAAAATATTGGTTATTTACCTGAGTGCCCGGGAATATATGAAGATATGACCGGGATAAGTTTTTTACAATATATGGCAAGATTAAGTGGATTGAGTAAAAGGAAAGCTAAGGATAATGCTAAGAAACTGTTAGGGGAAGTTGATCTTGAAAAGTGGAAGAATATACGCATAAGGAAATACTCAGCGGGGATGAAACAAAGGTTAGCTTTTGCTCAGTCGCTTTTAAACAGTCCCCAAATTATTTTTTTAGACGAGCCTACAAAAGGCTTGGACCCTTTGGAAAGACAAAAAGTTTTAAATAAAATTAAAATAATAGGAGAACAAGGAAAAACAGTATTTTTATCTTCTCATCTTTTAGTTGAAATTGAACAGGTAGCAGATTGCATTGCTATATTAAGTAATGGGAAGCTCCTATTTCAGGCAGAAGCAGATGGGATTAAAAGACAAGGAGGCCTTTCTCAAGTTTATAGAAAAGCTTTGATTGGAAAAGGATTATAATGTATCTGCCAGTTATTTTTTACCAGGAAACTGTTAATCACCTATCTTCTCGTCGATTTATCTTTTCCTTATTGTTAATCTTTTTGCCTGCAATATGTGGGATATGGTTTTCTAATATGATGTATCACAATCCCTCAATAATTTTCAAAATGACAGGAGGATGGATTACACAGGTAACACCAAAGATCTGCATTATGGTGTATATGGATGTTGCACCCCTGCCTATAGCTTTAACAGCAATTATTAATGCCAGTGATTTCATCGCTGGAGAAAGAAAAAGAGGAATGCTCCAACTCTTGGTATCTAAACCTTTGGGCCGTTCAGAAATCATAATGGGAAAATATCTATCATTTTTATCTATCTTCTTAGTTTTAATTTTTTTTAAATTAGCCATCTTCAATATTGCTTTAAAGTTTTTAGGAATTGGTCTGGTTGAAAAAAGAGTATTCTTAAGCTATGTAGTTGCCTTAGTTTTAACAGGTATTGTTTATACTTCAATTTCAACTTTATTCTCAACTTTAATGGATAGCACTCTTGCTGCAATTTTAGCTGGATTTTTATTATTAATTGCCTGGTATATTTTTGATTGGATGATACTCTATCTCCCTTTCTCAACATCTGATATTTTAGAGAAATTCTCTCTTTCTTACTATATAAACAATATCATAGGTTATATATCTAATGGAGGAGCAACTCTTTTCTTGGGAGGATTTTCTTCTAAAGTATCCCCGGGACTTTTCTTAAAATCATTGGTAGCTGTATGGGGATGTTTAACCTTGGTTCCGGTTGTAGTTTCTACAATTATATTGCAGAGAAAAGATATTGTTCAATAGGCAAGAAAAATTAACCACTGAAAACACTGAATTCACTGAAAATTTTAAAAACTTCAGGACAAATACTTTTTCCAGGAGCGAGGAAGTAATCCCTTAGTTTAGATTATTTCGCTAACGCTTACAATGATAGAAGAGATGTTTCAGGGAATCTTTTCCTGATGTAACTCGGGAAAAAAATGCACAGGATAATTTTAAAACTTTCCTTTTTACCATTTATAGTTATGGAGTAATGGCAACTTTAGGATTTGGGACAGTTATTTTATACTTTTTAACTTCAGCTAAAGAGGAACATCTTCCCCGGGATTTAACGTTAAATCTGGTAATAGGGATAATTCTCTTTGCCCTAATGGGAGCAAGAATTTTTTATATTTTAATCCACCTTCACTATTACACCCTTCATCCAGGAGAGATTATCCAGTTATGGAAAGGAGGGATGGTTTTTTATAGAGTTTGACTAAAAATGAGAAATATGGTAAACTCAAGATAGCGAAGTGACATTCAATTAAAGGGATTTTACTTCAATAAAGTTATGTTTGGGTGAAAAGATGAGAGCTCTTCTTCTCTATATTTCTGATGTTTTGGGACACAGGCAAGCAGCAAGAGCAGTTAAACAGGCTTTTTGCAAAAAATACCCTCAAGTTACTATAAGAGAGGAAGATCTCTTTCGTTATGGAAATCCTTTTATAGAGTATATTCTAAACAGTTCATACTATGCAATTATTAAACTTGCCCCCTGGTTTTGGAATATAATATGGGATAACAAAGAAGTTTACTGGTTAACTTACCTTTTGCGGGAGATTCTATACAAGCTAAACTATCACAAGTTTTACAGAAAGGTTATAAAACCCTTTAATCCTGACGTAGTCATATGTACGCATTCGCTCTCCTGTGCTATATCCTCTACTATTAAACGAGAAAAAAAATTGGATTATCTTTTAATAGCTATACCAACTGATTTTTACTTAAACCCTTACTGGTTTTATAAAAATGTGGATATGTATTTTTTACCTCAGGATAACTTAACATCTAATCATTTGAAATGGAAAGTTACCCCCAATAAATTATGTGTAACCGGCATTCCCATTTTGCCTGAATTTTCAAAGTCAAAGGATAAATCTTACTTGAAGAAAAAGTGGCAGGTTAAGAATAACCTATTTACCATCCTTGTTATGGGTGGGGGAGAGGGACTGGGACCCATTGAAGATGCTGTGCTTGCTTTTAAAGAAATTTCGTTTCCCTTACAGGTTTTAGTAGTTACAGGAATAAACCGAAATCTAAAGAGAAATTTGGACAAAATAAGTCCAAAACTTAACTTTCCTTTGAAAGTATGGGGATATGTTAGAGAGATAGATGAGTTAATGGAAATCTCTGACCTTTTAATTAGTAAACCGGGCGGCCTAACCACTGCTGAGGCTTTAAGTAAAGGCCTTCCCATGATAGTGCTGGATTCAATTACTGGACAGGAAATGAGAAACAAAAAATTGCTCTTAGAGAAAGATTTAGCCTTTAACTTAGGTAACAAAGAAGAAATAGTGTCAATTGTTAGTAGATGTATCAATGATGGTTTTGATAGAAACCTTTGGAGAAAAAGAGCAAAAGAGCTATCTCGACCTAATGCCTCTTGGGAAATTGTCCATAAAATTGTGGAAATGACAAGGAAAGTAAGTTATAAAAAACAGTGATAAAGATAAAAAATCTTCAATCCAACAAATTCAAATTTGCTTACCACAGGCAAAAGGAAAATAATCCCAGGGTCTCAACAGTTTCATTCATTGCTCCTAAGCTATCCCCAGTAATACCTGCTATTTTTCTTTTAAGGTAAGCTACCCAGAGAAAAATACTTAGTAAAGCTATCCCCATGAAGGGCAAGAAAGATAACCTCAAAAGAGCTAACCCTAAACTTGCGGTTATTAAGCTGGCCCAGAGAACTTTCTTTAAATCCACAAGTTCTATATAAGCTTTACCCATTCCCTCCTCTTTAGCGTAAGAAGCAAGATAAGCTCCGAGTACCATAGACCATCTACTGACTACAGGAATATAAATTAAAACTTGATTTTTTATCTCTGGATTTATCCCTCTTAATAAAACAAATTTTAAAAGTAAAATACAGATTAAACCAACAACTCCTTTAGCTCCTATGACACCATCTTCCATTACCCTTAAAATATTTTTCTTATCACCCCCTGCAGATATCCCATCAATGGTATCAGCAAGTCCATCTAAGTGAAGAGCTCCCGTAATCCATACCCAGCCAATTACAACAAGAGCATTGGTAACAGAAAAGGGAAGAAAAGCTGATCCAGCTAAATTAATCAAGCTAAGGAAAATCCCTATCCCCATACCAACTATGGGGAAAAATACCAAAGAGGCAGCTAAATCTTCCTTTTTATCTGGAAAGACTTTTTTAAAGGGGATAACAGTTAAAAGCTGCCAGGCTAAAAGAAAATGTTTTAATTTCATCTAAAATTATCCAGCCACCAGGACACGAAGACACCAAGTAAACCCGGTCTTAAAATTTTTAGCGTCCTCTGTGTCTTCAGTGGTTAATTTTTTTAACAATATATTCTTCTCTTTCCAATAGAGGTTTAAGATTCATATTACTTCTTTGTGCCTTGGTGACTTAGTGGCTGAACTGTATTACTATTTAATCTTAACCGGGATTCCACAAACTGTAAGCCATACCTCCTGAGCCTCCTTAGCTATCACTTGATTAGCCATCCCGGATAAATCTCTAAATTTTCTTCCCAGAGGAGTCTCCGGGACCACTCCCCAGCCCACCTCATTTGATACTACAATGGTGGTTTGATTAAACTTACCAGCGAAGTCCGCTATTTTTTTAACCTGCTTTATAATATCTTCCTCTCTTGCATTACTTAAAAGAAGATTGGAGATTAAAAGAGTTAAACAGTCAATGATAATTACTCTTTGAGGGCAGTTAAGCTGAGAAAGTAAGGGTGCAATGTTCATTCCTTCTTCTATGGTTTTCCAGTGAGGAGGGCGATTTTTCTGGTGAGTCTTGATTCTTTTCCTCATTTCCAAATCATCGAAGGGCGGGGTAGTAGCTAAAAAAACCACATCCTGGGAGAGACTTTTGGCAAGATTTACCGCATAATTGCTTTTTCCACTTCTTACTCCTCCGGTTACAAAAATAAGTTTAGTCATAACCCCTTACTTTCCTATGCAAAAATTAGAGAAAATACGATTCAGAACATCCTCTTCCACAGCTTCTCCAGTTATTTCTTTTAAGTGCTCCAGTCCTTCTCGAAGATCGATAACAAGAAATTCCTCAGACAAACCACCTCTCAAGGCCTCTGTTACTCTTAAAATGCTTTTCTTTGTCAGCTGAAAAGTTTCTCTTTGCCTGATACTTACCAGGAGAGAATCACAGGAAGGGCTAACTTCTTTTAAAATTAGCCGGCTAATTTCCTGTTTTAACTTTTCTAAGTTTGTCCCCTTAGTAGCTGAAATCTCTATTAGAGCTTCTCCGGGAAAAAAAGAGCTTACCTTTCCCTTATCAATTTTAGAGGGAAGATCTACTTTATTTATAAGAACCAGCGGTTTTTTCTTCTTCACTCTATTTAATATTACTCTGTCTTCTTTATCCAAAGAAGTTGAGCCATCCAGCATTAAAAGGACAATATCAGCTTCCTTAACCATATCATAAGCCCTCCTAACCCCTTCCTTTTCAATTGGATTTTTTACATCTCTTAATCCAGCAGTATCAACTATATACAGAGGAAATCCCTTAATATTTACAATTTCTTCAATTGTATCCCTGGTAGTTCCGGGTAAATGGGTTACAATAGCTCTGTCTCTTTGTACAAGAGCATTGAAAAGAGAGGATTTACCCACATTTGTTTTCCCTACAATTGCAGCTTTAACTCCTTCACGATAAATCATTCCCGCCTTAGACGCTTCTAAAAGAGAATTAATAGAGGATGAAATACTATTAAGATATTTTTCCTTATCCTCCTTAGAGAGAAGCTCTATATCTTCCTGAGAAAAGTCTATCTCTGCCTCAAGGAAAGATAAAAGCTCAATTATTTTTTTCTTCAAGGAAGAAATGCGCTGAGATAGTTCTCCCTCAAGGCTCTTGAGAGCCAGTTGCAAGCTTTTCTCTGTCTTGGCCTGGATAATGTCCAGAACACTTTCTGCCTGAGCTAAATCTATTCTCCCATTTAAAAAAGCTCTTTTAGTAAACTCACCTGGCTCAGCCAAGCGAGCTCCCAACTTTAGACAAACCTCTAAAGTTTCCCTTAAGGGTACCAATCCTCCATGACAGTTTATCTCCACTATATCTTCTCTGGTATAAGTTCTGGGAGCCTTCATTAAGGTAAGGAGAACCTCGTCTATCCTCTCACCATTTTCAGGATCAGATATCCAGCCATAATAAACCTTAAAGGAGGATGACCAGTTAATTTTGGATTTTTTGGAGGGGGTAAATATTTTTTTAGCTAAGGGGAAAGAGTTTTTACCACTTATTCTTACAATTCC
>JAUWJJ010000033.1 GCA_030607765.1 Candidatus Aerophobota bacterium | reverse complement strand
AGTTGCATGGGTAGGTTAAATCTTCCTCCATTGGTTCTTCCGGCATTGAAACGTCCATAAATTATACAGAGAGAATCTTGCATTAAAATAAAAGAAAATCCCAGTATAACGAGGAAGAGACTTTCTGAATTATTAGGAATTACGCCAGATGGCATAAAGTATTATCTCAACAATTTGAAGAAAAAAGGATTGATAATAAGAATAGGCGGCAAAAAAGGTGGTTATTGGGGGATTGCAGAAGATGAAAATTGAAATTAAGCCAGAATCAAAAAAACCGACAGATATGTATTGATAGAAAGAGGAAAGGAGATAATAGAGGATGGTTGGTAGGACATTCCCAACGGTCGTAACCGACTTGCTTTTTTAGATAGTTTTTGGTATAAATAAGGTTGATGAACCGGAAGTATTTTGATAGAGGCAGTTATTTCCCCAGCGGTTCGGATTGGTTGCAACCGCGTCGCAATGACGCGGGGTTCATTGAGTATTTACATAGCTTTTTAATTTTACTCTCGTTTACTGTCAACCAACCGCATGCGTTTTTATCTTACCCAAAATAACAGTTACCTTTTCAGTAAATCTCTTTTTGCACAGCTAACTATGCTGTCAATTTCTCTAATAAGTTTTGGGTCTAATTCTGGGTCTTGATACTCCTTCAGTAACCTGTGCCATTGAGCATCAGCTCGCTCAATTAACTCTTCAGCTTTTCTGGTTTCTTTTGCACCATCCTCCCATATAGTTCGGTCCATTATCTGGGGAAACCAGAGTGCTTTTCTAAAATGTTCTAAGGTGTGAGATGTTTCTAAGTGACTTATTTTTTCACTAAAACCTACCTTTTCAATTTCATCTATAGCTAAGGTAGCAGAATCCACAGTTATACCTTTACAGGTTTCCCTTTCTTTACTGATTCATAGGCAGATAAAACAATCTTTAAATTTCTCAAGCCATCCTCCCCTTTAAAGGAAGGTTCAGTATCCTCCAGGATACACTTATCAAAGTCCTCTATCTCTGATTGGTACATATTCATTGGCTTTAAAGAAATCTCTTCTTCCTTGACTTCCTCTCTTTTTTGGGCTGCCTCATAACCCTTTCCCTCTTTCTCAATTCTTCCCACTATGCAACCTGATGAATCCTGGCCTATAGTCCCCTTAGCAAGAATACTCCCCCTACTTCCGTAGATTTCCAATCTATTCTCTGAGGAAGCATCAGGAATATTAAAGTGGTTATCTACCAATCCCAGAGCATTGTTTTTAAACTTTAGCAAAACTACAGCCGTATCCTCTACCGGATAGTTTTGCACCAAAGAATTAATACAGCAAAATACCTCTCCCACTTCTCCCATGAACATCTCCAAAAGATCTATACAGTGAGTTCCCATATCTATCAATGAGCCTCCTCCACCCAATGCAGGTTTTTGTCGCCAGGCTCCTTTTGCGGGAGGATACCAACAGGTAAGTTGAGCTCTTCCCATTACTAACTTTCCCAATTTCCCCTCATCTATCATTTCCTTTATCTTACGGTTGTAGGAATGATACCTCATCATATAATCTAAGGTTAGCTTTACCTTATTTTTTTTGCAAACCTCAATCATCTCCTGCGCCTGCTTTAAATTCATAGCCATAGGTTTCTCACAGAGGATATGTTTTTTTGCCTTAGCAGTTAATAAGACCTGTTTATGATGTAAATAGGTGGGAGTAGCAATGTAAACTGCCTCAACTTCCCTATTTTCAAGTAAATCTTCTTCTTTTGTATAGCATCTTACATTCCCATATTTCTTGGCTACATTTTTTAGTCTTTTTTCATCCACATCCATTATAGCTACCAGTTCGGCATTTTTTGCTGGAATGATTCCCTCAGGGATAGTTCTTCTATCAGCAATTCCACAAGCTCCAATAACTCCCCATTTTACCTTCAACATTTTTCCTCCTTATCTTAATCTTGCATAATAAGAAGCCACTTTCTTAATTGCTTTAGCAAAAAGATGAATATGCTTATCCTCCAAGGTTGGCCAGATATGAACCACAAAGGTTCTTTCCTCTAACCAGGCACAATTGGGACAAAATACCTTATCATACTCTACAATTTTAGGATCAGTGTATTCCTTTGATTCAAAGGGAAACTTAAATCTGCCAAAGCCATTGTGCTCTACATAAGCTTTTTCCTTATAACTTTGAGGCCAGAACTCCTTCCAGGCTATAACACCTTCGGCAAGTATTGCCTTTAAAAATGTGTTTTTATCGCAGGTAAGTTCATCCAAATTAAGAACAATGGGGTAAACATAAAAACCATTCTTTTTTTCAGGAGTATGCACCGGCAAGGTTAAAATCTGAGGAGAATCCTTTAACTCCTCAGTTAAAATTTCCCCATTTCTTCTTCTCCTGGGTAAGTTCCAGGTATCAATCTTTTCAAGCTCCTTTAAACCTATAGCAGATTGCATTTCAGTCATTCTATAGTTAAAACCAATTCGGCGGTGAATGTAAGGTAGAGCCTGTTCCATTTCCAAAAGGCTCATTCTCTTTTTAACATCATAGCCATGGTCGCGAAAGGAACGTGCCTCCCAGGCAATATCCTCATCGTTAGTAACAACCATTCCACCCTCACCACCAGTGGTAAATGTTTTATTCTGGCAAAAGCTAAAACAACCAATATCACCAATAGAGCCAATTTTTTCCCCTTTATACTCTGCTCCATGTGCCTCAGCAGCATCTTCAATTACAAAAAGATTATGCTTTTTAGCAATAGCTATAATCTCATCCATTTCGCAAACATTACCGTAAAGGTGAACCGGGATGATAGCTCGAGTGCGTTTGGTTATCTTTCTTTTAACATCAACCGGGTCAATACAGTGGTCCTCCCGGCAAACATCAACAAAAACTGGAATTGCTCCTGCTTGAACAATACAAAAAGAAGAGGCAATAAAGGTATAAGGAACAGTGATCACCTCATCCCCAGGACCAATATTTAAAGCACCGAGGGCTGTATGCAGAGCACTTGTTCCATTACAGGTGCTAACTGCATACTTTGTCCCACACCACTTAGCAAACTTTTTTTCAAATTCCATCCCAATATTACCTGTCCAGTAATTAACCTTACCTGTTTTTAAAGGCTGTATCGCTGCTTTAATTGTCTCCTCTGAGAACCATGGCCAGCCGGGAACTTTTTCCTGAATGGTCGGTTTTCCTCCCTCAATAGCTAACTTTTCCTGTTGGATTGACATTTAAACCTCCTTTTAAAACATCACATCTACTTTATTGCTCCAGCAGTTAAACCCTTTACTAAATTTCTCTGAATTAATAAAAACAGACTGAGAACGGGAAGAGTGGCTACCAAAGAGGCAGCCATTAAATAATTCCATTCAATTTCATATCTTCCTATAAAACGGAAAAGGCCCACAGTTAAAAGTCTCATATGGGGAGAAGAAGTAAAGGTTAAAGCAATCATAAACTCATTCCAGGACCAGATAAATACAAATATAACAGTAGCCACAATTCCAGGAGCAGATAGAGGAAAAAGAATTTTTCTTAAAGCCTGCACTCTACTGCATCCATCAATAAGAGCTGCTTCCTCTATTTCTACAGGGATAGTACTAAAATATCCTGTTAAGAGCCATATGGAAAAGGCCTGGTTAAAGGCAGCATAGGTAATAATAAGAGACTGATAGGTATCCAACCATCCAAAGATAGCCATTGTTTTATATAATCCAATCATAACTACAATAGGAGAAAACATTTGAGTAATTAAAATCAGAAGTAAAAAGGCTCTTCTTCCTCTAAATTTTAACCGGGCCAGAGCGTAAGCGGCAGGAAGAGCTACCCCAATAGCTAAAGCTGTTGCCCCCATAGCCACTATTATTGAGTTTAAGAAGTATCTTGCCAGAGGGACAATCTGCCACATCTCTATATAATTGGAAGGCTTGGGGTTGTAGGGCAACCAATGAGGTGGGATATGAAAAACCTCTGGTTTTGGTTTAAGAGAAGTGGAAAGCATTACAAAATAAGAGAAAAGTATTGATAGGCAAGTAATTATAGCGATAAGATAAATTGAAGTTTTATTAACTACTATTCCTGTTTTCATCTTAAAACTAATCCTGGTAATATACCTTAGTATAAATAATGCTAAAGGCAACTAAGATAAGGAAGACTATCAGAGCTATAGCTGATGCTCCTCCAAAGTCATTGTAAAAAAAGGCAACTTTGTACAGATAAGTTACAATAATATCAGTGGTGTTGGCAGGGTCTCCACGGGTAATTGTCCAGATTATAGGAAAAGAGTTAAAAACATAAATAACATTGAGTAAAACAGCAATGATAAAGACGGGTTTTAAAAGAGGCATAGTGATATAACGAAATCTTGCCCATCTTCCGGCTCCCTCCACCTTAGCTGCCTCATAAAGATGTACAGGAATAGATTGAAGCCCAGCTAAAAATACTGTGGTAGTAAAGGGTATAGAAACCAATATTCCCACCCATACCATTATAGGAAAAGATGTTTTCCATCTGGCTAACCAGTAGACAGGTTGATTTATAATATGAATCTGCATTAAAAAATGGTTTAATATTCCATACTCAGCATTCATTATCCATCTCCAGGTAAGAGCAGTAATCATTAAGGAAGTAGCCCAGGGTAACATTAAAATACTCTTGGATATTGTTCGACCTATAAATCGTTCATTTAAAGCAATGCTTAGTCCCAAAGACCACAGGATAGTAAAACCTACCACTCCCCCTGTCCAGATAAAAGTATTGTAGAGTGCTTTCCAAAAGTCTTCTCTGGCAAAAAGTCTAAGAAAATTTGTCCATCCCCAGAAATATAACCTTATTCCAAAGGGATTAACTCTATAAAAAGCAGTAATAAAGGTACTAACTATGGGATAAAATATAACTAAACCCATAAGAAACAAACTGGGCAAAAGGCAAGAATAAGCAACTTTTTGTTCTCGGGTCATAAAAATTATCCTTCCATCTATAAAAAATCAAATGCCTGGGCGGCTGCCAGGAAAAATCTGGACAGCCGCCTCATGACCTCTAAAATCCTAAGATTATTCTGGGGTTAATTTCTCTACATGTATCCTCCAGAGCTTCTTTGGGGGTTTTTTCACCCATATAGGCAAGCTGCATATTCTTAATTGTTTCTAAGACAATTTCTTTCCAGTTAGAATGGAGAGGCGGATAGAACTTACCGTAGGGTAAAACATCGATAAAAGTTTTCATTACTGGATTTGCTTTTGCTATTTGCTCAGCTACAGCCTTCTTTTCTGGAAGCATTCCTTCTTTTTCGTCAAATTCTAACCTATACTTATCCTGATAGGCAAATTCTACAAATTTCCAGGCAGCTTCCTTATTCTTAGCATTCTTGAACATCATTAAAGTATCTACTACCGCCATAGTGATCTCTTTGCGATAAGCCGGGATAGAAGCAATTCCATAACTCAATTCAGGATTCTCGTTGGTTATCATCTGGGTGAGCCAGGGTCCGGTAATAAACATACCTATTCTACCTTGAGTAAATACTTTTTGCATCTCATCTCGGTTAATAGCTGCAGGCTCAGGATTGGTTACCTTATACTTATTAACCAGATCTACCATAAATTGCAGAGCTTCTATTCCCTCAGGGCTATCTATAACAAGCTTTCCTACTTTATCAAACCATTCCTCACCAGCAGACCAAAGAAAATAAGAATAGTAAGCTCCACCTTCGAATGTAGTGCAAGGAATACCAAACCCATAAAGATTTGGAGGATTGTGAACAGCTTTGGCTACTTTTACCAGTTCATCCCAGGTCTTAGGTGGTTTCATACCAGCTTGAGCTAATACATCCTTGAGATAATACATAGCTCGAGAAGATGCTGCTATAGGTATCCCATACAATTTACCTTCAATCTGAAGGGTATTGATAAGGGAAGGGATGAATTCACTCCGAAATCCTGATGTCATATATCTATCCAGAGGCTCAGCAACATCATTAGCTATATAATCCAGAATCCATGGGGTATCAATAACAGCTAACTCCGGAGGATTTCCCGCGCCAAGCATCGTGGTCAATTTCATGTGTAAATTGTCCCAGTTAATCACCTCTATTCGCATATCAATATCAGGATTGACAGCTTCAAAATCTTGAGCTAGTTTAGCACAGTAATCATCAGTTACTCCAGTATGATATCGAGCCATTACAAAATTTACCCTTGTTTTAGCTGTTAGCATTGTTCCTGAGAGAACAATAACTCCCATCAGCATAATCAGCAAAAATACTCTTTTCACTTTTTACCTCCTAATATTTAAATTTTATATTACTGTCTTTAAGAGCATAAGTGTATACTTCTCACCTCCCCCTGCCCTGAAAATCTATTTATATTTTGCTATTATTTTTCTATTTCGTCAAGTATCCTGCATTTTTCCCTGCACAAATAACAGTTACTTTTTTAGTAAGTTTTTTGTACAGTTAACTATCCTGTCAATTTCATCTATGGCCTAAGAATTTCTTTTTCTTTCCTTAGCACATACTCTTTAACTGCCTCAGATACATCTATCGGTATCTTAGGTATATGCTGTTCCAATATCTTGTTCACTTTTTCATGTGCTCTAACTAACAAACTCTGCTTTCCCCCCTCTAACCAGGTCCGATCAAACAACTTTGAATAAAAGTGCTCACCACTTCTTAGCCACTTGAGTGTGTGTTCTTCACTTAAGTAATTTCCGCCTTGTTTCACTCTCTCTATCGTACTCAAAGCTAAAGTATCATCATCTATCTCAACTCCTTTTCTAAAGCGATCCACCCATTTTAGTACTTCATGATCAATTACCAGCTGCTCATATGAAGCTACTTTTGAACCAGCAAGAGAACCGGCGCCAAGGGTTAAATTTAGCCCACTAAGAGTTGCTACCAGGTAACAGGCCATTTTCTCCATACCTACCTGCAAATCAATTGTTTTTGAGTCTGTTTGACTGATTGGACTATACGATGGAAGACCATAAAAATTAGCTAATTGCGCTGTTAAATTAAACATTAAGGGAAATTCTGGTCCTCCGTGACAAATTTCTCCCACGCTCATATCCATAATAGTGCATGCCCCTCCATAGACAAACGGAGATTCTCGTTTAATAAGCTGTGATAATGTTAATGCAAAAAGATTTTCAGAATTTTGTATTGTAAGAGCCCCCGCTAATGTAAAAGGAGCAGTTGCACCTGCTATTGGTGCCGATAATGATATTAAAGGAACTCCATGTTGCACTCCATAGATAAATACTTTTGCACTTTCTTCATCATATTGTAATGGACTGGTGGGAGAAATAGTCATACTTATGACAGGCATAGTTGATAACTCTTTACCATTACACAGTATTTTTCCTATCTCTATCCACATTTTAGCAGCGTTATATGTTAAAGGAGCCCAATTGCAATGTTTAGATGTATTTAATACCAAAGATTCCATAGTGGAAAGCTCTGATATCTTAGGATTACCATTTCTATCATAAACCTGGGGACACATACCTTTAATTTCAGGAAGATAATCTGCTATACGGGTAAAGTTTATAACGTCCTGTTTAGTTGAGTTTCTATATTTGCCAGTGGCAAAAATTAGTGTGTAAAGCATATCGGCTCCCGAAAAATGGAAATGTTTTCCATGATTAAGAAAAATATCTTCTCCGTTTCTATTGCAGAGTCTTACTTCTTTGGAAGCTGACTTTATGGCTTCAATTACTAATTCATTTGGAAGTCGAACCAGAGCCTTCTTTTTATCTATTATAGCACCATTTTTTTTAAAAATATTAAGAACTTGCTCATCCTTTACTACTACTCCAACTTCCTTAAGCACTTTTAAAGAGTTAAGATGAATTCTCTCGATGTTCTCTGTGTCTAATTTAGCTAATTCAAACAATCTCATATCTTGAACTCCTCTATATTTTCCTTAAAATTATGTTCTGCTACTATAAGAAACTTTTGGAGGTGGAAAGGACTTCTGCACCACTCCTGGTTACAAGTACATAATTCTTCCACTCTAACTCCAGGAATGTAAATCCCTGGCTCAATTGTAAATACCATGCCCTCTTAGCTCTTTTTTATCTTTGCATCTCTTTAACTGATTCGATAATTGCATCAGCCATATACTCAAGTTGATCCTGAATAAGGGGATAAAGTGGCAGATGTGTAAAACGATGTTGGAAAGCCTCCTCAGTATTGGGACAGGTTTTCTCTATTGCTTTGGTATCATAACCTAACTGTTTCATATAAGAGAATTTATATAGAGGAGCAAAATGAGGAATTTGAGTTATCCCTTTTTGGGTAAGTTTCTTCTTAAAATCCTGAATATCTCCTTTGAGTCTATCAGGATCTATCTGAAAAAGGTAAAGATGATGAGTACTTTTTATATCAGCAGTATCAAGGGGTGGTGTTATAATTCCCTCTACTCCCTCAAATCTATTGTTCAAATACTCAGCTGCTTTCCTTCTTTTGGCAATAATTTCGTTTAGACGCCTCATCTGATTCATCAGGACTACAGCCTGTATCTCAGCAGCACAGTGGAGGCTAGCAGCTATATAATCT
Organism: Candidatus Aerophobota bacterium; assembly: GCA_030607765.1. Next base: position 96 of record JAUWJJ010000033.1, on the reverse strand, counting down.
CCCTTTCCCTTTACAGCTACAACATCGTATAGCCAAAGAGGAATAGGATTAGAGCCATCAAATCCACCGAAACGACTTTTGGCAAAATCTTCTCCT
>JAUWJJ010000205.1 GCA_030607765.1 Candidatus Aerophobota bacterium | reverse complement strand
GGGTCAGCCCTTTACATTGTACATTTACAAAAATTCCCTGAACGCCCCACTCCTCGGGGGCGGGGAGGATGTCGTTCTTATGTAATGGATTTAACCTTCCAAAATGTCCAATGTCAAGGGCTGACCCCTACTTTTTTTCCCAGCGGAGCAATTCCACCACCGAGGATAAAGTTCCTCCCTGTTTAATTTCCTCTCTAATTCTATTTTCTCTCTCCAGAACATCCATAGCTCGATTAGCTATCTCAACCGCTTCCTTCTGAGGAACAACCATCAACCCATCATCATCTCCTATTATCCAGTCTCCGCTGTAAACTCTTTTTTCCCCTATTTGAACAGGAATCTCAACTTCCCCAAATCCCTTAGGTTCTCCAGCATTGGGTATAATAACTTTTGCATAGACGGGGAAATTTAACTTCTTTATCTCCTCAACATCTCTGACTCCCCCGTAAATTACCACACCCCCCAATCCCTTTTTTAAAGCAGAATGGGTAGCCAGCTCTCCCCATACCGCTGGAGCTACTCCACCGGCATCTATAACAATTATTTGACCCTTTTCTGCTCTATCAATAACCTCCACTGGCTTAGCCCAATCTCCAGGATAAGTGCGAACAGTGAGAGCTTTTCCCACCATTTTTCTGCCAGGATTTACTCTTAATAACCCTTTAACTCCCCCCTCTCGATGCATAGCATCGGAAATATTGGCAGTTGATACTCTAAAAAAAATAGCAGCAACCCCTTCTCCATTTACTCTTCTAAATAAATCTGTTTTAACTATCCTCTTTTCCCTTATAGCCTCTTTAATTATGACAGTTGCTTTTTGAGGGTCCCGGGCTTTGCAAATTGCTCCCCCTACAATAATAATACTTGCTCCTGCATTTATTACTTGAGCAGCTGTTTCTGAGTTTATCCCCCCAGCTACAGCAATGGGAAGATTTACTCCTCCAGCAATTTCATGGAGTAAAACAAGGGGATCTTTCCCTACCATCTGATCATCTACAGACAGATGCATCCCAATATAATCTACCCCCATTTTCTCTACAGCTTTAGCTCTATCTAAGGGAGAGGAAACATTCATTAAATCAATCATTACCTTACCCCCGTAGTTCTTAGCAGCCCGGGTGCACTCTTTAATGGTAGAGGAAGAGGCTACTCCCAAGACAGAAACTATCTCAGCTCCCGCTTTGAAGGCTGCCTCCGCCTCCATTCTTCCCACATCCATAATTTTTAGATCAGCTACGATAGGAAGGTGGGAGAATTTTTCCTTCAAGGCTCTGATACATTCTAAACCTTCACTTTTAATTAAAGGCGTACCAGCCTCCAGCCAATCCGCTCCTCCAGCTACAGCTGCCCCTGCTACTTTTAAAGCCCGATTTAAATTTAAAAAATCTAAGGCTACCTGAAGCACAGGCTTCATTTTTTCCCCCTTATCAAATCTTTGTAAAGTGTCTCCATCTTAGAGACACTCTTATTTATGTTATGGCTGCAGGCTGCTTTAAGGGATTCCTCTTGCATTGATCGCTTTAGATTCTCATTGAAAATTATTCTTTTTATCTTTTTAGCTGCATCCTGAGGGTTTTTCAAACTAAAAGTATAACCGTTAATACCTTCCTTTACGAGTTCCCGGGCAGCACTATCTTTACTATCGCTTACCAAAATAGCATTTTTCATAGCCATTGCCTCTAAAACAGCTATGCCCTGGAGCTCGTAAAGGGAAGGAAGGATAAAAATTTCTGCCTCCCGATAAGCATAGATCAGCTCTTTCTCTTCCAAGTAATCAGTGAGAATAACAAACTTATTTAAACCCATTTCAAGGGATTGCTTTATCAATTTAGCCTTTAACCTCCCCCGCCCCACTACCAATAACTTACCCGAGAAACTATCTTGATTTAAGATGCTCATTATGGAAAGTAGATATTCCACATTTTTTTCCTTACTTAATCTTCCCACATAAAGCAAAAAAGGACCTTCACTCAGATTATATTTCTTTCTAAATTCCCTGCCCTTCTCCCTCCCAATCTTAGCATAATTAAAAATATCCATATCCACTCCATTGCTCACCACCTCTACAGGCCCTGAGGAATAACTTCTTAAAGTATCTCGAGCAAAAAAAGAAGGAGCAACCGTTACATTCCCCTGGCAGTAATAGTAAGAAAACCATTTTTTTATTAGCCACTTTAAAGGCAGCAAAAGAGCTAATGAGGAAGGTAAAATATTTCCGAGCTGAACATGAAATTCTAAAACAACAGGGATTTTTAGCATCCTGGCAGCTCTAATACCTTGCCACCCTAAAAAAGTGGGAAGATTGATATGAATAATTTCAATTTTTTCTTTTTTTAAAACAAAAATAAGAGTGGCTAAGCTGGGAAAAGCAAAATAACCTTTCTTTGCAGGAAGAGAAAAACTAAAAAATCTATACACCTTAATTTCCTCAATGGTTGGGGGATGGCTAACCCGGGAAGTTAAAAAAACAATTTGATGACTTCTCTGTATTAATTTTAAGCAGAGCCTCTGGATAGCTACTCCTTCCCCTCCCCAGGCAGGGAAAGCCTGATCAGAAACCATACAGATCCTCATCCTTTTTCTTCCTCCAGAAATACTTTACTCCCAGATGGATACCTAAGCCTGCCGCAACTGCTACTCCTATCAAATCAGTAATCCGAACCATTAAACTGTAAGCAAGTGCCTGCTGTGAGCCTACTCCCACTAATCGATAAATCCCCACTGCTCCCAACTCAAAAATGCCTAAAGCACCAGGAGTAAACTGAAAAGCAAGAATTATATGGGTCAGGACGTGAACCAAAGCAAGCTGAGATAGACTAAAAATAGTGTGAAGAAAATAAAAGAAGATAGCTGGCTTAATAAAAATAAGACCTCCTACCAGAAAGTCCAGTAAAAAAGCAAACAAAATGTTTTTCTTTTGCTGCCGAAAAGCTGAGAAAATCTCCCCCTCCACTTTAGCTATAGTGAGCTCGGCCCTGGACATCGCTTTAGAAAGAGGTTTTATTCTTCCCATAAGATTAGCCAGACGAGAATAGTATCTACTTTGAAAAAGAAAACTAAATAAAACCAACCCCAT
>JAUWJJ010000090.1 GCA_030607765.1 Candidatus Aerophobota bacterium | reverse complement strand
ATCTGTATGTAATTATTCAGCCACAGATGGACGCTGATATTACTCATTACGTATTACTCCTCACGTTTCACTGCTTTTTTCAATGCTTTTCTCATCTTATCTATCGGTGCTTTTCTCCCTGTCCACAGCTCAAAAGACAAAGCTCCCTGAGAAATGAGCATTTCCAAACCATTTAAATGAGAAAGATTCCTTTTTTTAGCTTCCTTCAACAGTTTTGTAGGTTGGTTGTAAACTATGTCATAAACAAATACTTTGGAAGAGAAGCCTTTAATATTAATTAAAAGAGAATCCCCGGACCTCATTCCCACCGGGGTAGCATTAATTAAAAGATCAATATCTTCCCTCCCGGGGAAAGAGTTCCTATCCTCAAATTTAATCACTCCCAAGAAAGAGTTGGGAAATATCTTCTTTAAACGATTTGATAAATTTATAGCCCGGGGATAGGTTCTATTAATTAAAACAACCTTTTTTGCTTTCTCCCTTAGCAAAGAAAACCCAATGGACACAGCTGCCCCTCCAGCTCCCAAAAGAAGAACCCTTTTACCCCGGGGATTAAATCTTTTCTCTTTTAGAGAATTAATAAATCCTTCTCCATCTGTGTTATAGCCAATCAATCTTCCCTTTTGATTAACTACAGTATTCACCGCTCCTATTTTTTTTACCTCAGGAGAGGTTTCATCCAGGTAATTCACTATTTTTTCCTTATGGGGAACAGTAACGTTTACTCCCACCAAATTCAAAGTCCTTATCGCCTCCACTGCCCGGGATAGGTCCTTCGGGTGAACTAAAAAAGGAAAATAAGCAAAATTTAGCCCCAACTCAGCAAAAGCAGCATTTTGAAAAAGAGGAGATAAAGAATGATTTACTGGATAGCCAAATAGTCCCACTACCTTTGTATTTCCCTTAATTCTCATTAGCTTTTAAAAAATCTCAATCTTGAGGATGCTAAACATTTTAGCAAACCTAATCCTTGTGTCAATTGGAAAGTTGTAGAGTGAACGTTAATACTATTGAACCTGGATCCGGCAAGCCAACTAAAACTCTCTACATAGGTAGGGTAGGCTAAAGCTTCCTCAATAGAGATAAATATAGTACACACCTAAGCTTTACGAGTAGAGCTGTTTTTAATTAGCAACCTTGATTAGTACTTTAAGGACTTCCTTTTCTCTTTCTGTAATCATGTGAAATGCTTTTTCTGTATCCTTTAGTTTGAACTGATGAGTAATGAGGGGCTTTACTTTAATCTTCTTGTTCTGAATTAAATCTATGGCTGTGGTAAAGTCTTCCCTTGTATACATTAGTACCCCTATTAGCTCTAATTCCCTGTCCTGTACTAAGGAAAGGTCTACATTTATTTTTTCCTCGGGCACTCCAACTATCATAATCCTAATTCCCTTTCTGGCAATTTGGATAGCCTGGGAGATAGTTTCCTCTATCCCTACACAATCATAGATGAGATCAATTCCATCCCTGCCATACTCTTCTTGAATGAGCTTTACTAAATCTTTAGATTGAGAATTAATTACCCTATCCCCTCCTAACTCCTGTACCTTTTTTAACCTATAATCAAGTAGATCAGTTGTAACAACCTTGCCTGCTCCAGCCAATTTTGCAACCTGTATAACTAAAAGTCCTATAGTTCCGGCTCCTAAAACTATTACTGTATCGCTGAGTTTTTGTCCCGATCTTTTAACAGCATGAACAGCCACTGCTAAGGGCTCTATTAAGGCCGCCTCTTCAAAGGAAATCTTATCTGGTATCTTTATTACTTTAGATTGAGGAACACATACATATTGGGCAAAAGCACCATTATATCCAACGCATCCTATCACCTTAAGATCGGTGCAGATGTTGTATCTACAATGAAGGCAGTTGTAACATTTCCCACATACTATATTAGGTTCAACAACTACTCTGTTCCCTGGAAAAAAATTTTTTACTCTTGTGCCTGCCCGATGAACGATTCCTGAGAATTCATGGCCTAAGACTATAGGAGGATAAACAAAGGGATGCTTTCCCCTGTAAGAGTGAATATCTGATCCACATATCCCACATACTTTTACTTTAATTAAAACCTCTCCTTCTCCTACTGGAGGAATTTTTACTTCTTCTAACAGTATCTTTTCAGGAGCAATTAGTTTTGCTTGCAACATTTTTCTTCTCCCAAGGCTTAATTACCACCTTTATTCTATCTGGATCTTTTATATGGGTATTCATTGCTTCACCAAAGCTCTCTAACCCAAATCTATGGGTGATTAACTCCTTTAACTTTAGCTTATCTTCAGATAAAAGCTGCACAGCCCTTTTTGTAGTATAGGGATTAACAAAAGAGCCTTTGATAGTTATCTCATTTCTATAAATATAGTAAGGATCTATCTTTATTTTATTTTCAGGATTAGCTACTCCAAACCAAATAACTCTCCCACCAAGTTTAACCAACTTTACTGATTGTCTTTGAGTTAAGGGATTTCCTGCACATTCTATAACTACTTCTGGCCTTCCGTGTAGAGCATCTTCCATAGCTTCTTGCATATTTCCTCCGCAGGAGTTCAAACTCATATCTGCTCCTAATTTTATGGCTAAATTTCTCCTTTTCTCTACAGTATCAATAGCTAAAATCTTTGTTGCCCCAGAAAGTTTAGTTAATTGAACCATTAAAAGACCTATGGGGCCACATCCTATAATAAGAACAGCATCTCCTGGTTTAATTTGAGCAAGGTCTATTCCATGAATACAACAAGATAAAGGTTCGGATAAAGAGGCTAATTCTAAGTCTACTTTATCCTGTAGTTTATACACTAAAGTTTCTTCTGCCTTCACATACTCAGCAAACCCTCCATTCAACCTTATCCCTAAACTTAAAAGATCAGTGCAAAGGTGTTCTCTACCCAATCGGCACTGCTCACATTTTCTGCAGGGAAGGTTAGGATTTACAGTAACGCGATCTCCTATTTTGAAGTTTTTTACTCCTTTCCCTATATCCTCAACTATCCCAGCAAATTCATGCCCAATAATCACCGGGAAATTCGCTGGAAAAGTCCCCTCGTATATATGAACATCCGTTCCACATATACCACATACATCCACTCTTATTAAAATGTCTTTACTGCCTAAGCTTGGAATAGGTACCTCTTCTAAGCTATACTTACCTTTTCCTGTAAACACAATAGCCCTCATTATCCCTTCCACTCATTCCTCCTTATCTTTTATCGTTTATTTTAATGTTTAACATAGCCTAACTTCTTTGTCAATTTAAAATAAATGAGAGCTCTGAAAAAATCCTTTTTTCTTTGCTGCTCGGCGAGGTGTTTCCATAAGGCAGTGGTGATCAAGGCGGGTCTATTCGTTCAAACCTTTAGTTATCCTCATAACTGATACGTCGCCCATAAGAGCTACAATAGGAAGATAAAAGTAGAACTTAGCCGCAACGTTGGAAAGCACCAAGCAAAGAGCAGCCTCAAGCTTTTTCAGAGCTCTCAAAAATAATTAAATTTGAAATTTAAAATAAATTTGATATACTTCAATTTTGGAGTTTTTAAAAATCTCAATAATGCAAAATTAAGGGAAAATGAAACTAAAATTAGGATTTGTAGGGGTAGGAAAAATTGCCTGGCGTCATATTGAAAAATTAAAAAAAATAGAGGATGCGATTTTGGTTAGCTTCTATGATAAAGAGGAAGAAAAAGCCCGGCAAGCAGCTAAAACCTGTTCAGCAAGAGCTTATAGTAACTTCTGTGAAATGCTGGATAAAGAGAAGTTAGATGCAATTTATGTATGCCTTCCCCCTTTTGCTCATACTAATCAGGAAATATTAGCTGCGCAAAGAGGTATAAACCTCTTTATAGAAAAACCCATTGCTCTTTCTCTCAAGAGGGCTAATAAAATTAACCAGGCTATCCAAAAGAATGGTATTATCTGCACTGTAGGGTACCTTTACCGCTATGCCGATATTGTAAATAAAGCTAATGACCTGTTGAGAGAAGAAAGAATAGCTCTTTTTTCTGGCTATTACTTTTGCCCTCCACCCGATCTCCCCTGGTGGAAGGATAAAAAGCTTTCCGGAGGTCAGGTAGTGGAGCAGGCTACCCATATCTTTGATTTAGCTCGTTATTTAGTAGGGGAAGTGAAAAGTGTTCAAGGAAGGGGAACTAAGGAACTATCAAATCCACATTTTACTGGAGAGGATGCTTCCTCTTTTCTTCTTCAATTTAAAAATGGCGCCATTGGCAGCATTTCTTGTAGTTGCCTTCTCTCTCAGGAAAAAGAATGGGGAGCTACTCTTATCTCTCCAGGACTTAGGTTAGATTTAGCTTTATCCTCTCACTTTTTAAGAATTTCCAATCACAAAAAAGCTAATATTAAGATGGAGATTGACCCTTACCAGGAAGAAAACCGCATTTTTATCCAGGCTGTAAAGAACAGATCTGCTGGGCTAATAAAAACACCTTATCCGGAAGCTCTTAAAACCCTTAAGCTTACTCTGGCGGCAAGAGAGGCTTTAGAAAAAGAAAGGATGATAAACTTAAGTTAGCTTACATACTCCAGTTTCCTTAAAAATCCTTATAACCTGCTGAGCGCTGATGAGTGTTTTCTAAAAAGGTAAGAAGTGATTAGGGAAACTCCTGGGGATATATTCTTGACTTAATTCCCCTTTCTGATACATTTAACAAAGTGTAAAGTAACAGGTAAAATTTTCTAAAAGTAAAATTCATGTAGTTTTGGGTGCCTTCCTTTGCTGAAAATAAAATTATTACAAGGTGAGGTATGAGCCTTTGGGCAGGAAGATTTAAAGAAGATACTAATAGTTTAGCTAAGGAGTTTACATCCTCTATTTCTTTAGATAAAAAGCTTTATTTCTACGATATTCAAGGAAGTATTGCCCATGTAAAAATGTTAGTTAAGTGTAAAATCGTAGCGGAAAACGAAGCTGAAAGAATCATTGAAACTCTAAATTCTATAAATGAAGAGATAAAGAGGAGAAAAATTAACCTTACCGGGAAAGAAGATATCCATATGGCAATAGAGGAGGAGCTAATTAAAAGAGAGGGAAAAATAGGAGAAAAACTTCACACTGCCCGGAGCAGAAATGACCAGATAGCTCTTGATGAGAGACTTTACTTAAGAGAAAAAATAGAGGATATTGAGAATCTAATCTTAGAGTTCCAGGGGACTATCTTGAAGTTAGCGGAAAAAAATAAAACTGCTATCCTTCCCGGATATACCCACCTTCAGTATGCTCAGCCACTTTTTTTCTCTCACTACATCTTAGCTTATTTTTGGATGGCGCAACGTGACAGAGATCGTCTCGGAGACTGTTACGAAAGAGTTAATGTAATGCCTTTGGGAGTAGGAGCCTTAGCTGGAACATCTCTTCCCATCGACCGAGATTATGTAGCCAAACTCTTAAAATTCCCCCGTATTACTGAAAATAGTGTGGATACAGTAAGTGATAGAGATTATATAATTGAATTTTTAGCCTGTCTTTGCCTTTTAATGATGCATCTTTCCCGTCTGTGTGAGGACCTTATCCTCTTCTCATCCCCTGCCCTTTCCTTTATAGAAATAAGTGATGCTTTTACCACAGGCTCAAGCCTTATGCCTCAAAAGAAAAATCCTGAT
>JAUWJJ010000185.1 GCA_030607765.1 Candidatus Aerophobota bacterium | reverse complement strand
ATTTTGAGTAACTATGGCATCGGAGTGCCCCGAGCCGTAATGATTAATATGATAAATAGCTTCTTTTATTCCATCAACTACTTTTACTGAAAGAATTAAACCAAGGTATTCGCAGAACCAATCCTCTTCAGTGGCCTTTTTTATCCCCTTTACTATGCTTTGAATTAGCTCATCTCCTCTAATTTCTACTCCTGCCTGTTTAAATTTCTCAACCATTTTGAGCAAAAATTGTTTGGCTATTCTTTTATCTACTAAAAGAGTTTCCATAGCGTTACATACTCCTGGTCGCTGCACTTTAGCATTAAAGCAAATTTCCTCTGCCATTTTTAAATCTGCCTCCCCATCCACAAAAGTATGACATACACCTTTATAATGCTTGATCACGGGAATGGTAGAATTTTCAGTAACTGCCTGAATAAGACTTTCTCCTCCCCGGGGAATAATTACATATATATATTCATTTAACTTCAATAGTTCTCTTACAGCTTCTCGGGAAGTTGTTCTTATTAGCTGAATACTATTTCGAGGAAGATTTAAATCTTCTAAAGCCTGCCTTAAAGTATCAGCTAACACCGCATTAGAATTGATAGCTTCTGATCCTCCCTTTAGTATAACAGCATTGCCTGATTTAAAGCAAAGTCCGGCTGCCTCTACGGTAACATTGGGTCTTGACTCATATATAATTCCAATTACTCCCAGAGGGACAGTAAGCTTTCCAATCAAAAGACTATTGGGTCTTCTCCGCAGGTTTTTCACTTTTCCAATAGGGTCCTCTAATTTGGCTATTTCTTCTAAGCTAAAAGATAATTGCTGGATTCTTTTTTCATTTAAGGTGAGTCTATCTATAAAGGCGGAGGATAAGCCCTTAATCTTTGCTTTTTCTATATCCTTTTTATTTTCCTCTTTTATTCTTTCCCTGTTTTCCTGAATAAGAAAAGACATTTTTTGTAAAGCTTCATCTTTCTTCTTGGAGGATAAATTAGCTAAAACTTCGCTGGCTGATTTGGCTCCCCTGGACATTTGCACTACCTGTTCTTTGATAGACATTGCCCGCTTCTCCTTTATGATTAGTTAAGTATTTTAGATTTTATTCTCAAATAGGGCAAAAGTCAAGGAAGAACCCTTGCTATTTTATTTTAATTTGGTACAATACAACAAAGAAAGTAATTTTCCAAAAAAAGGAGGCTATATATGGAAGAAGGAATAAAAGTCAATCTCCCCTGGCCATCATTTTCTAAAAAGTGGGCAGGGGTGGTAGTTTTAGGAATCATCGTTCTGGTGATTCTGTTTTCTATCTTCTACGCCGTAAGCCCTGATGAGGTAGGAGTAATTAGGCGATTTGGCAAGTATAAGAGAACCACTGACTCTGGACTTCACTTTAAAATACTCTTTGCTGAATCAGTAACTAAGGTCAGAGTAAAATACGTCTTTAAAGAAGAGTTTGGTTTTCGTACCCTTCGAGCAGGTATAAAAACTATGTATGCTCTTCAGCCTCTGGACGATGAGTCTCTTATGTTAACCGGGGACCTTAACTGTGCTGTGGTAGAATGGATAGTTCAGTACAGAATTCAAGACTCCTTTAAATTTCTTTTTAAAGTAAGAGATGCAACAAGAACCATAAGAGATATTTCAGAGGTGGCTATGCGTCAGGTAGTAGGAGCCAGAAGTATTGATGAGGTTTTAACTATTGGGAGAGTAGAAATAGCTCAAAAGGCTCAGGAAAAAATGCAGGAAATCCTCAACTCTTACGATATAGGAATTAGGATAACTACAGTAAAGCTAAAGGATGTTAATCCTCCTGATGAGGTAAAACCTTCTTTTAATGAAGTTAACGAAGCTAAGAAGGATAGAGAGAGGATTATTAATCAAGCATGGCAGGATTACAATGAGATAATTCCCAGGGCTAAAGGTGAGGCAGAAAAGACAATTGCTGAGGCACAAGGTTACGCTATAGATAGAACCAATCGAGCTCTGGGAGATGCCAATAAGTTTTTAGCTGTGTGGAAGGAATACAGCAAGGCTAAAGATGTAACCCGAAGGAGATTGTATTTAGAGACTTTAACTAAAGTTTTACCTAAGATTGGTAAAAAATACATAATTGACACGGAACAAAAGGGGATACTACCCCTCTTACCCCTTGGTCAGGAAGGAGGAGAAAAATGAGAGTAGAAAAGTGGACTACTTTAATAGTGGTAACAATTGTAGGCTTAATTATCCTCAGTGGAACTTTATATACTGTGGATGAAACTCAACAGGTAGTTATAACTCAATTTGGAGATCCGATAGGTGAACCTATAACCAAGGCTGGCTTATATGCAAAAACACCCTTTATTCAAAAAGTAAATTATTTCGACAAGCGCATGCTTGTCTGGGATGGAAGTCCAACTCAGGTTCCCACTAAGGATAAAAAATATATATGGGTGGATACCACTGCCCGCTGGAAGATTGTAGACGCTCTCAAATTACTCCAATCAGTGGGGAATGAGAGAACAGCCCTTGGTAGATTAGATGATATCATTGATTCGTCTACCAGAGATGACATTACCGCTCATCTTCTCTATGAAATAGTAAGAAATTCCAATCGAGAGTTTGCTACTTCTGACCTTACCATTGAGGGTGAAGAATTGGGAAAGGTAAATTTTGGTCGGGAATTGATAACCCGTTATATTTTAAGAGACGCTTCCAAGATTGCACCTCAATATGGAATGGAATTGATAGATGTTAGAATTAAAAGACTTAACTATGTAGAAGAGGTAAGGCAAAAGGTTTATACCCGGATGATTTCGGAGCGCAAAAGAGTGGCAGCTCAGTATCGCTCGGAAGGTGAAGGTAAAAAGGCTGAAATAGAAGGAGCAAAAGAAAAAGAACTACGGAAGATAACCTCCCAGGCATACAGACAAGCTCAGGAAATCAAGGGAGAAGCTGACGCAAAAGCTACTGAAACATATGCCCGATCTTATTCTAAAGACCCTGAGTTTTACTCCTTTACAAAGACCCTGGAAAGTTATTCGGAAACTCTGGATGAGAATAGCTGGCTAATTCTTACTTCAAACAGTGACTTTTTTAAGTATCTAAAGAGCATCTCACCTGAAAAGTAATGTAGAGCAGGTCTTTAGACCTGCCAAGAGTAATGCGTGAATGTGTTGATGCGTGGATGGGTGGAAAGAGCAAAGACAAGAGTAGAGCAGGTCTTTAGACCTGCCAAATCAAGTGAAAAGATGCAATGGGTAATATGTAATGGGTAAAAACCTCATCACTATTCACTTATTACTATCAATTTTTACTTGTAATAGGTAAGTTTTCCTAAAAAATAGAGGAATTGTTCATTTGTCATTGCGAACACTATGACTTTGTCAAATTTTTAGATACATAGGATGTATTGATTTATGTTTTTTGATATAACAGGTATCAT
>JAUWJJ010000032.1 GCA_030607765.1 Candidatus Aerophobota bacterium | reverse complement strand
TAACCCTCGTTCTCAGGCATGGCATACACCAAAATCCTGACCCCAGCATCAAACTCAAACTGCTTATACACTCCCATATCACAAGCATTTATCAGAACAGCTGGAATTGCATTTTTAGTTTTAACTTCAAATGGTGCAATTTTTATTAGTTCGGGCCTGACAATGAATTTTACCTGACCCTGGCATCTTCGCCTCACATTGATTCTATGGCCTGCAAAGTTAATGATAGCTCCATTGGAGCAAGGTTCAGCCATACCCTCAAAAATATTCTCTGCACGGAAGAAACGAGCCACAAACTCATTTCTTGGCTTTCTAATTAGTTCAGTAATGGGGCCCCTTTGTGCAATTTTTCCGTTCTGCAAAACGCCGGCTTGGTCTGAAACAGTTATGGCCTCTTGAAAGTTGTGGCTGACATGAATTGTTGTAACCGACAATTCTTTTTGAATTCGCCGAAGCTCCTCGCAAACCCTCTGGCGGCTCTGCTCATCCAAGGCGCTTACAGGTTCGTCAAGCAGTAGCAAATTTGGTCGCCTGGCAAGTGCTCTTGCCAGTGCAACCTTTTGCCGCTCGCCACCGCTCAAGGTCATCGTTGAACGCTTGAGAAAGGGAGCCAGGGATAGTATCTCGACGATAGGTTGAACCAGCTTACAGGATTCTTTATGTGACATCCCCCTTATTTTAAGAGCAAATATGATGTTTTCCTCAACATTCATATGAGGGAAAAGTTCATAGTTCTGAGGGACATATCCAATTTGGCGAAAACGTGGAGGAAGGTTGGTAACATTCCGGTCATCAATCTCAATTTTGCCAGCATTGGGACGGATCAAACCACATAAGCATTCAATGAAAAGCGTCTTACCTGAGCCTGTTGGCCCAAGAAGGACAAAGTATTCCCCATCAGCAACCTCAAGAAACGAGATGCGTAGGGAAAAATTACCGATGCTATAATTAAGATTGTTTACGGTTATCATTAAAGCATCCAATCAAAATTCATATCGTAATCCCAGCAGACGAATTGCAACCAGGGCAATCGTAGCCATTATTATCATTATCACGGCGACAGCAAGCGCTACTTCAATGCGTCCGATGGATTGTTCAAGGTAAATCGTAGTAGGTAATACTTCTGTGCGCATACGCACGGCACCCACAAGGACCATCAGAGGCCCAAAAATTCCAAATGCACGTGCCCAGGTAAGGATAGTTCCGGCTATTATGCCGTTACGCGCCATTGGTAGTGCAATACGGAAAAAAGCTCCCCATTGAGTACAACCTAATGTCAAGGCAACATGCTCAACACGAGGATTAATCTGATTAAATGTAGTATTAACTGCCCGAATTCCAAAAGGTACTGCGCAGAGAAATTGGCATAACACAATACCTGCTGGCTGGTAAACGAATTTTATCCCGTGATTTTCCAGCCAAAGCCCGGGGCCTGCATGGAAAAAGATTAGCAGTGAAAGTCCGATGATCAGTGGAGGAAAAACAATTGGGATATCCACGATTGAATCTACAAGAGTATGCCCGAAAAATCGATAACGGCTAAGTGCGTAAGCAGTCGGAATAGCGATAAGCATACCGATAAGAGTTGTGATTATGGAGGTTATCATGCTGAGTTTTACGGCGAACCGAATTTCCGGAGAACGCAAAGCCTCATGAAAAGATTCTTTGTCTACATAAGCAATATCTCCCAGAATAAGTATTACCACAAAGACGACGAAAAGAAACAGGGAAAACATGACCCATGTGCTGAAAAGATGCTCACTTAAACCACGAACCAGTGCTTTTTTTCTTTGCTGACTCATTCTGTTAGCTCAGTTGAAAAGTGGTGTTTTCGGAAGATCTCTTGGCCTCGCTTTGAAATGACAAAGTTCACAAACTCCCTGGCAAGTTTTTTATGCTTGGAGCAACTAAGTTGGGCTATGGCAACCGTTGAAATAATATTCTTATCTCTGGGAATTTTAACTGTATCACCCCAATTTGCAAAGTAGGAGGCAGTCGCATCCCAGACAATTACGGCATCAACCTTGCCTACCTGGATCTGCACTCCAAGTTCGTTTACCGTAAGCGAGTTAAAAACAAGGTTCTTTTTAACCTCCTCCACCTTGATATTGTTCTTTTTAAAAATTCTGATAGCTATTTTACCAACGGGGATTACCTCAGGGTCACCAAGTCCCAACATTATTCCCGGTTTTACAAGGTCTTTGAGAGTTTTGATATTCTTAGGATTACCCTTTTTTACAAGGATTACCGGAATAAAGTAGCAAACGGTATGCTTAGATTCGACAAGCCCGGCAGGTTCAAGGCGCTCTACCCAGGAGACATCACCCGGCATAAAAAAATCTCCCCTTTTTGTCAGTTGTATTTGGGTCCGGAGAGTAGCCGCTCCTGCATAGGTACACTCAATCTTTACATTGCGTTCTTCAGAGAATATTTTAACAATCTCACTTACAGGAGGACGAAGACCTGCTCCGCAATAGAAGAGTAATCTTTTCTCCTCTATCTGTTTTGCCTGTCCCTGGCTATAGTTAGAGAGCACTACAATTAGTGCAAGGACAATTACACTTAAAACAATTATTATTTTGTTTCGTATTTTTCCTCTCCATTTATTTTACTTTGTAAAACCAAATTCCTTGAATATCGCCTTTCCGTTTTTCTCTGAAAACTTTAAGAATTCCTCAACGAGTTTTGGATGCTTTGAGTAACTGAGCCCAATAACCCCCACTTCAATTACCCGGTCGTATTCATAGGGTGTAGGGACAATTTCAATCACATCACGCCAGTTATAGACAATACCATTCCACATCATACCAGCATCGCGGCCTCCAACTTTAATTGCGATTGCAGTTTGAGCATGGGTTTTGAAAAAAGCATTGCCCACATTCTTCTTTACATCATCCCAAATACCTTTCTTCTTGAAAAGCTTTTCAACCATTTCTCCGCAGGTAGCGAATTCTGGATTAGGCAAAGCAACTTTTAAACCGGGCCGGGTAAGGTCTTGGATTCCTTTTAGATAGAGCGGGTTGCCTTTTTTTACAACCAAAACCGGGCGAACATATCCTACCTGAACCCATCTTGAGAGAGCTTGCGCATCTTCAGTGTATTTCATATATGGAGTATGAGCTATATAGATATCACCAACATTATGCATCTTAACATGGGGAAGATGGTCTTCGCATCCGCCAAAGGATATTTCGACATCTATGCTTGCTTCCTTCTCAAACGCCTCAACCAGCTCTTCAACAGGGTATTTGAAAGACCCACCACACAAAACAGTTAATTGGGCGCTGGTTTTACCCGGGGAATAAATGTATTGTATGGCTACAATCCCCAAAATAACTACAATAATCAAAGAAACACTTACATATAGATATTTTTTTATTCTACTCATTTCATTCACCTCCTCCTAAATATTTTATTTGCTTAGAGAAAGAACTAACCTTTTAGCGATAATTTTATCTTACTTACCCCATTTTTTCTGTCAAATTTAAATATTTAAACCTGGAAAATTGACAATAAGTTTTAATTTCACAGCTTTTGAGAAAATTATTTGGGATATTTTGGTTAATTGGGTGAGATTGATTTGGGGAAAATGGGATTTTTGGTAAGGGTTAAAAAAATAAGGCAGAGATTTTTCCTTATATATTTGCCGAAAAGTAGGCTAATAATTGTCCAAGTTAATCTCCATCCCATCACGAGCAGCTACAACTAACGGGGTTTACTTTATTCAAATTTTTTCTTTTTTTAACCACTGAGGACACTGAAAACACAGATAAGCTATAGTATAATCCTTTCCAAAATTTTCAGTGAATTCAGTGTTTTCAGTGGTTATTTTTTCTTAAAAAACAAAATGTAGATAAATACCCCGCTTAGCAGTGCCATAAGATAATAGGAATGAGGAGCCCAGTAATCTCCCTTTACATCAAATTCCATAGTTAAAAGCAAACTGAACTCATCAGTTATAAAACCCAATCCTACTCCAAACAAAATACTGTTAAGTATTTTTACTTCTCGTACCCATCCATTTTCATTTCTGGCTAAAGACAAGCAGCTGGAAACAATTAGAAGAAATATGCCTAAGTAAAAGTGATGAATATGGTAATCATATACCATGAAAAACTTAAGCAAAGGCCTTCCTGCCTCTACCCACATTACTATTAATCGGGAGGTAAGAATGGTTAATAAAAAAAGGAGAAAGGAGAAAAAAGGAGCTTCTTTACCTTGCTTTAAAATATACCTTAAATAAATCTTAGTAAGAAAATCCATTTTTTTATTCACTTACAAATTCTTGAGCTCTTTTAATCTGTAGTTTTATTTTTTCTTTCAAGGGAGGGTTTTCGTTTAGCGTATCTATTTCAGGAGCAATACTTTCTGCCATTTTTAACTTTACCAGAGCCTGAGCAAACTTGCCTTTTATCATTAATCTTTTTCCTCGTTCCAAAAAGGTGAGCGCTATTTCTCTTCTTCCTATAAGTTCCAGTCTATTTATAGCTTTTTCATTTTTAGGATCTATTTGTAGAACTATTTCATAATCTTTCTCTGCCCTATCAAAAGCTCCCGCCTTCTCGTTTTCTAAACCCCGGGAGTATATTTTTTGAGGATTACCAATCGCCTCAGCAATTTCTTCCTCTCCAGGGAAAAAAAGGATGCTCCCTACAAAAAGCAGGAGAAGTACCCCAGCACTTATTATGTAAAAGTCGGGCTTTTTCTTTGCAGTAAGGGCTATAACTGCTGAAAAAATAGCTAAGATAATAAACCCAGAAAACCCCACCAATCCTACGATATTCCATAACTCTATCATCTTTTAGACCTTGCAAATTTTTTTAAGGTATAGGAATTTATAAATTATTGGGCGACTAAAGTCGCCCCTACCCATGGAGAAGATCCTTATTCTTTGATAGGGGAGGCTTTAGCCTCCCTTTTCTTAAATTATAGATAATTTTATCTAACAGGTCAAGTAAATGGAAGGCAAGCTACTCCCCTACCAATAGAAATGTAGTGCAGACCTTTAGGTCTGCCTAAAATCATCAGGTCTGAAGACCTGAACTACATAGCTTGATTCTGTAGTGCAGACCTTTAGGTCTGCCTATCCTGGTAAGTATAAAGACTTGCTCTGCATTTGGGGTAGGGAAGCGAGGTTATTCGCTTTAATCGATTAGCAACCAAACAAAATAAGATTGACAATACAGGATAAGCTAAGTAAAATAACACAAGATACAAAATGAAAATAATTCACCGATATGTATTAAAGGAAATGTTGGCACCTTTTGTCTTTGGCCTTTTGTTTTTTAATTTTATTTTATTTATGGGAATCATCTTCGACTTGACAGAGCTAATATTTGTAAAAAATGCTCCCCCCTTTTTAGTGGGAAAATTAGTCCTATTTACCCTTCCCTCTTATTTAGATATAATAATTCCCATTGCTCTTCTCTTTTCCATAATCTTAAGTTTTGGTCGATTGAGCTGTGAAGGAGAAATAATTGCCTTCCGTAGCTCTGGTATAAGCTTGCTTCAAGTAGAACTTCCCATCTTTGTTCTTGCCTTTTTCCTTACTATAGTTTCTCTCCTTTTTTCTACCTGGTTGACTCCCCAATGTAACCAGCTTTACCATAAAACCTATCAACAAATTATTCTCCAGAGACCAACCTTGCAGATTAAGGAGGGTACCATTATTGATATAGAAGAAAGAAAACTTTATACCTACCATTTAAATCTCAAAAATCAGGAAATGAAAGAGCTAATTTTATATGAATTCCTTCCTCAAAAAACACAGTTGTTTCCCCAAGTTACATTCGCTAAGGAAGGAAGGGTTGAAAATGAAACTTTGATTTTAAGAAAAGTATCTATTTACAGATTTAATAAAAATTATCAATTAACTAAAAAGGGAGAGGCTAACACTCAGATTATCTACCCTCAAAATCAGCTTGATAAAAAAAAGGAGAGAGAAAAAAGTAGCTATGAAATGAGTTTAAGAGAGATAAAAGATAAATTAAAAGAAAAGGAACTCGGGGAAAGAGATAAAACAAAGCTAAAAGCCGAATTTCAGGGAAGGATAGCTATTCCTCTGGCAACTTTTCTTGTGGGAATTTTAGCTGTTCCTCTGGGAATCAAGATAAAAAAAGGAGCTAAGTCTATAAGCCTGGGAATAAGTCTTATTGTAATAATTGCATATTACATCCTTTTTCTAACGGGGGATTTCCTGGCAAGAGCTGGATATCTACCTATATTCTTGGGTGTCTGGATACCCAACTTTATAATGTTAGCTGGAGGAATCTGGTTAAACTTAAGCTCTATTAGAAAATAACTATTATGAGAATCTTAGACAAATACCTTGCTAAAGAATTTTTAAGATTTTACTTTATTTTTATTCTCTTTTTTATAGCTATTTTTATCCTGACAGATTTTTTTACCTCTATGAGTAGGTTTAAAATGGGGGTAGAATTCGTATTCCTCATTAACTATTATTTTCTTCAAATTCCTTACCTCTGGATCTTACTTAGTCCCGTTTCCATTGTTATTTCTTGCCTGTTTACCATCGTTTACCTTGAAGGTACCAACCAAATCCAGGCTGTTCAAACCAGTGGCACTTCTATTAAAAGAACCCTCCTTCCTATTTTTACCTGTGGATTAATTATTTCCTTTTCTATGCTGTTTCTGGATAATACTTTAACTTTTCAAACAAATCAACTTTCCTATGAGCTAAAGCAAAGAAATTTCATTGGGATAGCTAAGGAAAAAATCCAAAAAAACACCTTTATTGCTGTCCCTCCCTCTTATATTTTTTACATCAGGTCCTTTAACTTAGAAAAAGCCGAGATGAGAGATATTCTGATTTACAAAAAATCCTTCCCTCCCTCATTAACTACAGTTAAGGAAGGAAAATGGGAAAAGGGGAAATGGGTCTTTTACCAGGGAAGGGAATACTTATTAGGAGAAGAGTTAAAAGAAATTTATTTTCATCAAAAATCCTTTGACATAGATCAAAAACCAGATTATTTCACTAAAAAATATTTTCCCCCAGAACAAATGAATACATCGGAATTAAAAAAGTATCTTGAGAATTACAAAAAGAGCGGATTTAAAACCTTAGATTTGGAAACTGAACTTAACTTTAAATATTCCTCTCCTTTTGCCAATTTCATTTTAATATTTATGAGTATTTCTCTTGGAATCTTTTTAAAAAAAAGAGGAAGGGGAGCAGGTTTTGCTCTTGGACTAATTATTAGTTTTGGATACTATGAGACAATGGCTTTCTTTAAAGCTATGGGAAAAAGTGGAACTGTTATTCCAGGAATAGCTGCCTGGATTCCCAACCTTATCTTTTTAGCAGTAGGAATATACTTAGTTACCCGAATGGAATAAGCAAATAAGACTAAGGGTAACCGCAACCTTTGGGTTGCGCTTGTTTTCGCAGGCTAAAGCCTGCGGCTACATCTCACGTCTCACTTTCATCCACATTTATCCATATTCCCATTCACGCATCTTCCCATCAACCCATGCACACATTACATATTACTCATCACTTTTTAAGGAGCAACTCTAAATAAGAAACAGTGCTAAGGGATTCCTCTTTAATATTTAGTTTTTTTGCAAGTTCCCTTATAAGAGGTTTATCCTCCCGACTTTTCCCTTCTATTTCCAGAAAGTCTCCCAATCCCTCCACCTTATCCAGGCAAACTTCCAGACTTTTCCACTGATAAAACCTTCTTTTCTTCCTTACCTTCTTTAACTCAGAAAAACCTAACTCTTTTAACAACTCAAACATATCAGGCTCTGCTTGCAGTTGCACCTCTTCTCTGGTTTTGGTATCTCTATCCAGCCTGGGTCCCTTGTAAGTTAGAAGAAAAATATTTTCTTCTTTCCTTATCCTTAAGGCCTCATCTCTATCTTTAAAATTCCAACAAGGATGCCTAAAATAAGTATCCTCCTGCTCTACTTCTTTGATAAAAGTGGCCTTAATTCTCTCAAGCTTTTCTTTTATTTGCTTAAGATTTACCCTCAACTTTACTTCCACTTCCAACATTTTCTCTTTTCGTCGATATGGTAGTCGCGAGGCTTGAGAGCCTGCGAAGACAAGCGCAATTTGAAGATTGCGGCTACTTTTTCCTTAAATATTCAGTGTCTTCAGTGGTTGCGGCTACTTTTTCCTTAAATATTCAGTGTCTTCAGTGATTAATGCTCCCTTGATAGATTAAGCAAAATTCCCACAGCGGTAAGGCAAACAATTAGGGAGGACCCTCCATAACTGATAAAAGGAAGAGTAGCTCCAGTAGTAGGAAGAATCACTGTAGCTACTCCCATATTTATCACTGCCTGAAAACATATTAAAAAAGTTAATCCTAAAGCTAATAACTTGCCCATATCATCAGGAACATTCTTAGCTATTTTTAATCCCCGCACAGCTATCAAAAAAAACAAAGCCACAATCAAGCTTGTCCCCACAAAACCAAATTCTTCACCAATTACAGCAAATATGGAATCAGTATGGGGAGTGGGAAGATAAAAAAGTTTTTCTTTACCTTTGCCTGGTCCCAAACCCCACAGACCCCCCGAACCTAAGGAGATCTTTGAATGAATGAGATGAAAACCTATCCCCTGGGGATCGCCTTCCGGATTAAGAAAGGCAATGATTCTATCCTTGCGGTAGCCAATCTCAAAAACAGAAAAATAAAGGGGAAT